>NZ_CP084509.1 GCF_003113495.2 Edwardsiella tarda ATCC 15947 = NBRC 105688 | reverse complement strand
TCATCACAATTACCACATCTTCACACTGATATTGAAAGTGCCAGCTTATTGTATAATAAGGCTTTATCTGATTTTGAGCGAGCCAAGGCTGATGCTTTAACTAAAAAAACAGAAGAGGATAAAGTTAAAGATGCGGTTAAATTTACTGCGGATTTCTATAGTGAGGTTTTTGATAAGTTTGGGGTAAAAGCGAAGAATCTCGCTCAAGAACTTGCCAACTCATCTAAAGGGAAAAAAATAGATAATATCCAGGAAGCATTAGATGCTTATGATAAATATAAGTCAAAATTAGGTGCGATGTTTAGCGTGGTTGATCGTCAAGCTATTTCTAATGCAATGGCATCTGTTACTTATGATGATTTTGCCAAAAACTTATCTAAGTTTAGTAAAGTATCAACGTTGACATCTTATGCGATTGATGGGTATGAATTATATGGTGAAATTAGAAAAGCTATAGAAACTGATAATTGGACAAAGGCTATTGTAAAAGCTGAAACAATTTTTGCTGGGGTATTGTCAACTAGTTTTGTTACATATATGTTTGCTTCTATCGCCATTACTCCATTGGGTATTATTGGTTTTGCTTCCTTAATTGCTTTTACAAGCCTAATTGTTGATGAAAAACTTATCAACAATATAAATAGTATTTTGCAATAATATACATTAGGTGTCCTTATTACGGGCACCTAATGCTATAAATTTGATTAGCGAGTAGGTGGATATGGGGATTGAGGTTAATTGTATTAAAATGAAATAAAATACATATGGGTGGTATAATTTGAAGTCATCTTCAAAATATAAGTGTGTTTGTGATTTTGCTTTTTTTTGGTTTTTTTTCAATAAAAATAACTCTATTAGCTCTCTAGAATTTGGAAATAGAATAAAGCTAGCAATAAAATACAATAAAAACACACAATTGTATTGTGATTCAAAGTTATAAAAAGCGGCTAGCTCTACTAAGAGAAATATAAAGGAGTAAAAATAGTTATTTATATAGAATTGTTTTCTGTTGAATTTTGTATTATTTGAGGTATCCAATGAAAATTCCCCTAATGGTTTTTATTTGTTTTCTAATGATAGGTTGTCAAGCAAACTATATACGAGATGTTCGTGGTGGAGCAATATCTCCATCAACTAAATCTGATATTACATGTTGCTATTTCAAGAGTTAGATATGAACAAGATCCTCTTGAGATCCTTTAGCGAACGTCGTAATCTCCAACTCTGTAAACGAAAAAACCGCCTGGGGAGGCGGTTTTTCGATGGTTCAGTAAGTTGGGGAACTTCTGAACCGAGGTAACAGGGTGCACAAGACCGCTGCCACCAAAACTGTCCTTCTAGTTTAGCCGTAGTTGGGCTGAGACTTCAAGAACTCTGCATCAGTAATCTCTTGTACACCCTATTACCAATGGCTGCTGCCAGTGGCGTTTTGGTTTTGTCGTGTCTATCCGGGTTGGACTCAAGACGATAGTTACCGGATAAGGCGCAGCAGTCGGACTGAACGGGGGGTTCGTGCATACAGTCCAGCTTGGAGCGAACTACCTAACCGGAATCGAGTGTCAGGCGTGGTATGAGAGAACGCGGCCATAACAGCGGATAGACACCGATAAACCGTAGGGTAGGAACAGGAGAGCGCACGAGGGAGCCACCAGGGGGAAACGCCTGGTATCTTTAAGTCCTGTCGGGTTTCGCCACCTTTGGTTTGAGTGCCGGAAATCAGATGATTTCTGTGAAACTCGCCAGGGGGGCGGAGCCTATGGAAAAACGGGTTTCCCGCGGCCTCTCCCCTCGTTTTCTTCACAGCGTTCTCGTTGTTTATAACTTTTGTTCTGTCTGTTCCTAGCGCTCGCCGCAAGATCGGATTAGGGAGCGGTGAGCTGTGCGAGCCGTGATTCTGTCCGCTCGAGGAAGCGGAATATAATCGTGATGTGCATAACGCACATTCGCTTGTTGCCACAGACATACTATAAGCCAGTATACACTCCGCTATCGCTACGTGACTGGGTCATGGCTGCGCCCCGACACCCGCTAAAACCCGCTGACGCGCCCTGGCGGGCTTGTCTGCTCCCGGCATCCGCTCACAGGCAAGCTGTGACCGTCTCCGGGAGCTGCTTGTGTCAGAGGTTTTCACCGTCATCACCGAAGCGAGTGAGGCAGCTGCGGTAAAGCTCATCGGCGTGGTCGTGAAGCGATTCACAGATATCGGCCTGTTCATCCGCGTCCAGTTCGTTGAGCTTCTCTAGCAGCGTTAATGTCTGGCTTCTGATAAAGCGGGCCATGTTAAGGGCGGTTTTTTCCTGTTTAGTCACTGATGCCTCCGTGTAAGGGGGATTTCTGTTCATGGAGGTAATGATACCGATGAAACGCGAGAGGATGCTCACGATACGGGTTACTGATGATGAACATGCCCGTTTGCTGGAACGTTGTGAGAGTAAACAACTGGCGGTATGGATGCGGCGGGTCTGCCTGGGTGAGCCGGTTGCCCGTTCCGGGAGGCTGCCGACACTGGCACCGCCGTTACTGCGTCAGCTGGCCGCCATCGGGAATAACCTGAACCAGACAGCCCGGAAGGTGAACAGCGGGCAGTGGTCTTCCGGTGACCGGGTTCAGGTGGTGGCCGCACTGATGGCCATCGGGGATGAGCTGCGCCGGCTGCGTCTGGCCGTCAGGGAACAGGGGGCGCGGGATGATAGTTAAGTTTCATGCCAGGGGAAAAGGTGGTGGCAGTGGTCCGGTTGATTACCTGCTGGGAAGGGAGCGTAACCGGGAAGGGGCAACGGTGCTTCAGGGTAATCCGGAAGAAGTCCGGGAACTCATCGATGCCACGCCATTTGCAAAGAAATACACGTCGGGTGTTCTGTCGTTTGCGGAGAAGGAGCTGCCGCCGGGGGGACGTGAAAAAGTGATGGCGAGTTTTGAGCGTGTACTGATGCCCGGTCTCGAAAAAAATCAGTACAGCATTCTGTGGGTGGAGCACCAGGACAAGGGACGGCTTGAGCTGAATTTTGTCATTCCGAACATGGAGCTACAGACCGGAAAACGCCTCCAGCCGTACTACGACCGCGCAGACAGGCCGAGAATTGATGCCTGGCAGACGCTGGTGAATCACCACTACGGGCTGCATGACCCCAACGCCCCGGAGAACCGCCGGACGCTGACCCTTCCTGATAACCTGCCGGAAACGAAACAGACGCTTGCTGAGGGCGTTACTCGTGGGATAGACGCACTTTACCATGCCGGAGAAATAAAAGGCCGTCAGGATGTGATTCAGGCGCTCACAGAGGCGGGGCTTGAAGTGGTCAGGGTGACGCGAAGCAGTATCAGCATTGCGGATCCGAACGGCGGGAGGAATATCAGACTGAAAGGAGCGTTTTATGAGCAATCTTTTACAGACGGGCGCGGAGTTCGAGAGAAAGCTGAAAGAGAGAGCCGACTCTACAGAGAAAATGCTGAACGACGAGTTCAGGAAGCTCGGCGAATCTGTCAGCGAGGCTGTGACATTAAACGAGACGAAAATCAGAGACGCTATAGCCCTGTTCACAGCCTCGACGGCGGAATCGCTGAAAAAACACCGGGAAGGGGTGAAAGAGGCGATGATGCAGCACCGGAAGGACATGTTAAAGCTGGCAGGGAGTTCGGGCATGAGGTTGCTGGGGATAGTCTTTCTCCTGTTTACCGCGAGTGGCGGGACGCTCTGGTATCTCGGCGGGAGGATACAGACGAACCTGGAAGAAATCAGGGTACAGGAAGAGACATTGCAGAAACTGAACGCGAAGACATGGGGCGTGGAGTTTGTGCAGGACGGGAACAGGAAATTTCTGGTACTTCCGTACGGAAAATCAGCAGAGGTGATTTCCTTTCAGGGGAAGGAATGGGTGCATCTGAAGGAGTGACACAGAGTGACAGAGCTGGAAAGACATTTGCTGAACGCATTAGAGCAACTGCAACAGGACTATATGCAGCGGCTGAACGAATGGGAGAGCGCCTTCGTGGAATTGCAGAAAATGTTTTCGCTTACGCAACGGGACAACGCGATGCTGAACGAGCGGGTCATGCAGTTGAGTCAGCAGGTGCAGCACTTGAGCGAGCAGACAGAACGCTTGAGCCAGTTATACAGCGAGAACTGGAGATAAGAGAGGAACGGCTGATCCAGGAGCGCGAACATGCGTTATCCCTGGAACTGGAGCGTCAGCCGGAAATACAGGAACGCACGCTGGATGGCCCTTCGCTGGGGTGGTGAAACCATGAAAAATGGCAGGTTCAGTGGATTAAGACGGGTTAATGTGGCCTGTACCATCTGGTTGCATAGGTATTCATGCGGTTAAAATTTATCAGGCGCGATCGCGGCAGTTTTTCGGGTGGTTTGTTGCCATTTTTACCTGTCTGCTGCCGTGATCGCGATGAATGCGTTTCAGCGGTACGTACAATACAGACGTTATGGTAAATAGAGATGATCGAATACTGAGTTAATGGATAGCAAGCTAGTGATAATGGTTGCTACGATAGATCACAGACGAGAAAAGCCCGCACCTGCGGGCTTTTGTATATCACTTCCTACCCTCATAACCATCAAAGTAAACCTTTGAAATCGTATCGGTAAATATTTTGGCTTCTTTCGGTGAGATGGGGTCATTATCCGCATACTCTCTGCCAGCGAACAGGGTTGTTCTCTTTAATGAGTTTAGAAATTCTTCGCTTTGAAACTGCTTAACACGTTGTTTGGCTTCTTCTGGTGATATACCTGCCGCCTTATCCTTTGCCCCCATATCCCAGAACTGTTGAAAAAAGGGGATTAGCATCTTGGTTTTGTCTGTTTTAAGAACGTAAAAGTTTGGGTCAAAGCCGTCATCAGAAGCATATACATAATGCCGGGTATGACGTTCTACGCTGGTTTGATGCTGTGTGCAGGCGGTGAGTGTTATGGCTGAGAACAGTAATGTGAGGTACAGGGCGCGTGTATGTCTTCTCATGAACGGGGATCTCCAGAGGCTATGTTTTTAGGGATTACGTGGATATGTAACTCCCACTAATCAGTCTTCAACATGACAGGAGTCACCGAGCTCCCATCACAAATAAGCTTGGTAATCATGTCACCTCAATGATTGCCATGTAGAGCCCTATCGCTGAGTTTTTGATCGCAATCAAATTAATAGTGTTGACACCTAATCATCACAGGAATAGCATCAGAACTGTATATAAACACATGTGTTTATATACAGTATTTGAGTTATCTGATTTTTATTTGTCAAAGAGGAAATTTTTATGAGTGGTGGTAGCGGAAACGGTGGCGATAACGCCCATGCAAATGCATTTGGTGGCGGTCGTAATCCAGGTATGAGTAACTCTAACTCTGGTGGTAGTAACTCATCGTCGGGGCGTGGTGGGAATAGTTCTGGACGGGATAAAGGTGAGCGATGGAGTATGAGTAATCATCCAGAAAAGCCTGTCCATAAGAATGAAAAAGGTGAATCGGTTATTACCGTTGTCAATGGGTGGACTAAAGAGCCTGTTGATGATAAATACAATGGTGGTAATGGTGGTAATGGTTCAGGCCACACAACCCCATTTAATCCTGTAGATCATCATCCTGAAATTACACATGCTCAAGCAGATGTTACTGCTAAGATCAGCGCTGAAACTGTTGCAAACAAAGCTTTATCTCAAGCATTGTCGGTAAAAAAAGAAGCTGAAATTGGTCTATCAGTCAAGGTTAGTGCTATTGATGAGTTATCACGCCGACTTTTATTTGATGAGGCGAATGTGGTGGCTAAACAAGCTGAAATCAATTTTCTTGAAGCAAAGAGCAAAAGATTGAGTGCAGAAATTCATCTTCTTGAATTAGAAAAATCTCGAGACAATCGTCAGTTTGGTTTGGTTATTTCTATTAATGCTAAGCTGCGAGATAAGCAGCAGGAACTTAATAATGTGAACGCTCAGCTTAATGCAAAGAAATCAGAACTCCCTTCGTTGAAGGTCGCGCGAGATAAATCAAAAAATGGTTTGTCTGTTGCAATGCGCGGTGTTGATCAGAATTTGATTAAGGCAGAGCTTGAGTTTGGGAAGGCAAAAGAGAAACTAGATAAACTAACTTCAATGAAAAATGAGGTTGAGCGCGATATAAAAAATAAAAAAGAATTGCGTAAAGATCTGCAGAGGCTTTTTGATAAAGCCTCTAACGATGCTCGAGGTGGAGATGCACTACGTCGGTTTAGTGGAAAAGCGAGAATGGACTTTTATAGGGAGCGCTTGTTACAGGTTGACACTGAACTTACTAAACTT
>NZ_CP084508.1 GCF_003113495.2 Edwardsiella tarda ATCC 15947 = NBRC 105688 | reverse complement strand
GGGCTGACTCATTTGGCTTGGTGCCTGTTGGTGGCTATCCGCCTTGCCGAGCGCGATGGGCAGATCAGCACACCTCTACATACCCACCTGTTTATCATGCGCTGGTTAGCGAATGCCCAGAAGCACAAGGTGTTTCCGAAAGAGAGGGCTCCAGACATTTTGTGGTTACAGGCTCAGGGCAAAAAATATGGATTCGCAGCCAAATTGCGTCAAAAGGTAGAGTATATCTACAGCTCCGGTACTGGCCAGCTGGCTGAGCAAAGCGATCTGTTTCGGTTGACCTACCTCGTTGAAACAATGAAGGGCATGGGGTGGCTAAATTTTTTGGTGAGCGACGACGAATGGGACAATCAGGTGATTGAAAACTCGAATCATGCGCTCTACATGCGAAAATCACAGTTGCAGGAGAGCTTTGATGAGGAGCAACGCCAGATTGCGCCGATAGTGCTGCGGTTATGTGGAGAACAAGCCAGTGGGGTGACAACGCTATGCCAACAATGCCACATACGTATCTCCTCGCCGGTGCAGAGGGCCGGATTTTTGGAAATCATGTTGTTGCCGGCGGTCAGTTCATGCCAAGGGGCGGCGGCATGAATGGCGATCACTATCCGCAACGCTATAACGAATCGCCCTTGATTACGTCGCCTACCTTACCAGTCTCTATCGACTACCCAGTGGCCTTGGCATTGCGCCAGTTGGCCCTGGCTCACGATGACTATCCCAAATACCTGCTGGCCGTGGAGATCAGCGCTCTGCTGCACTATATCCCCGACCTGTACCAGAAAACCCTCATCGCCACACTATGGAATACCGGCGCGCGGATCAATGAAGCGTTATCGTTGTGCCGTCGCGACTTTTCGTTTTCGGGGCCGTATCCGTATGTATCACTGGCCACGCTCAAACAACGCCAGGAAAAAGCCCTACGCGGTCCCGGCGCGCCTGCCCGAAATAGCGTGACTAACCGGCTAGTTCCGCTGTCCGATCCGCACTATATAGAACAACTGCAAACGATGATTGCGACACTGCGCATACCAATGGAGCGTAAAGAGCGCCGCACGGGAAGGATGGCCCCGGCCAGAATTTGGGAGGTTACCGATCGCACAGTGCGAACCTGGCTAAATGATGCGGTTGCCCGGGCGGCTGCCGACGGGGTGACATTTAGCGTGCCAGTCACGCCCCACACGTTCCGGCACTCCTACGCGATGCATATGATCTACGCGGGGGTCCCTATTAAGGTTCTGCAGGGACTACTGGGGCACAAAAGTTTAAAATCGACAGAGGTCTACACACGGATTTTTGCGCTCGATGTCGCCGCTAAACAGCGTGTGAATTTTTCGATGTCGGAAACAGATGCCGTAGCTATCTTGAGAAAATCAGGCTGTAATGTAAAATATCAAAGTAATATTATTTTAGTATCAGTTTAATATGACAATGATATGTTTATGATTTCACTGTCATATTACTTTCTGCTAGTTTTGATACTTCTTTCGGCCACCTATTTGGACACCGTTTTCGAGGGCATTGATGCAAGACATGTTAATGAACGCGGCTCTTGATTGACCGTTTTCTGCTGCCGCAGCATCAATCTGTTCTATGAGTGACGGCTCCATCGTAATGGTGATTTGTTGCTTCTTACCTTTTATAACACCTTTCTTGCTTTGACCATCAGGAGCTGCATTTATGAATTTCTCTACAGCTGAATCAGTCGTCGTTACTATAGATTGGGGTTTTTTTTGGATTGCCATAATATTACCTTAATATTGTTTTAATATTAAATGAGTATTAAAAAGCTATTCAAATAACATCGAAATAAGTTTATCCAACTCGTCAATGGCCACTTTTTCTCGTGAGCGTAGCTTCAACTCTTTTACTGTCCTGCCACTACCCGCTGCATTAGAGAAAGCTTTTCTCGAGTAGATAGTGGTGTTGAGTATTGGCATGTCATCTTTATACTCTTCCATCATCTCTAGCATTTCTGCATTGTCTGATGCTTTCGGATGAGTATCAGCCTTATTGAGTAACGCGTAACAGACGAGTCCATCTCGGATACTTCTTGCCTCTCTGACGAGATCTCTATTGGCATCCATAGCCCACGCTTCAAAGCTCCCTGGTGCTGTTGGGCATAGGAATACGTCAGTCAGTGTTAAAGCAGCACGCATTGCTGTTGAGTCTCTCCCCCCACACTCAATGATAACATCATCGAATCCGTCTTTTTGTAGGAGTACTTGGCTGCGCAATACAGCCCCATCAGGATAGTGTGAACAGGCTATACCTGGAGTAACGCCTGATTCAGATCTGACCAAAATAGCTGTTTGAGACGATCCTTGTTTATCACCATCAACAAGCCAAACCTTGCGCCCTTGAAGAGCCCTTGCTGCTGCAATATTCACGGCTAAGGTTGACTTACCTACGCCGCCTTTGGTATTCGCAATCGTGAGTATCATACCGAGCCTTAATATTAATATAATATTAACATGATAGTTAACCATAAGCGTTTGTCAACACACAAAACAGCCGATAGATTAAATTGTTTTAATATTAAAATAATATTATTTTACCGAGGCGAAAAGCCTCTGATGGTGGCGATCCGTAAGCCAGCGTACCGCTGGTGCCTCTCTATTTGATTGCCCAGTGGATACCAATCATAAATACTCAGAATGAGTATTTGTGATTAGTAGTGACTCTGTTGACTTACTCAGTTTGAGTATCATGTAAGGTGTAGGGAGGTGGTGATGGGATTGACTATCTACACTATAGATATTGATATGATATCGTTTTAATATTAAAATAATTTTAAAATAATTTGATTTTGAGTATAACTTGAGATTACACTGAGTTGAATGACTCAGATTGAGTAACTTTGTGATTCTGTTACTCAAATTGAGGTTTTGGTCTTTGTTTACCAGAGAGGTTGGCATGAAAATTTTTTGCGATGATGGTTCTACTAACGTAAAGCTGGCATGGCACGAGGGTACAGAGGTTAAAACGCTTGTATCCACAAACAGTTTTCGTTCCGGTTGGCAGGTTGAAGGGCTGGGAAATCGTGCATTTAATTATGAGCTGGATGGGAAGAAGTACACCTATGATCCAGTGAGTACAGCTGCGATTGCTACGACTCATATTGAGTACCAGTATTCAGATGTTAACGTGTTAGCTGTTCATCACGCTTTGCTTTCCAGTGGTCTTGAGCCACAGGCAGTATCACTAACCGTGACATTGCCCATTAGCGAGTTCTATCAACCCGATTGCCAAAAAAATGAGCGAAACATCCAACGTAAAATTGATAACTTGCTGCGGACTGTTTCCATCAACAAAGCGACTGCATTTAAGATCGAGAGCGTGGAGGTGATGCCAGAGTCGTTACCAGCAGTTTTCACCCGGTTGGTACAGGACAACGTCGGATCATTTGAAAAGTCGCTAGTGATTGATTTGGGCGGCACTACACTGGATGCGGGGGTGATCACTGGTCAGTTTGATGGTATTACGGCTATACATGGCAACCCGAACATTGGTGTATCCTCAGTGACAAAGGCCACGCAATTTGCCCTAAAAATGGCTGATTCAGAGACCAGTCCTCTCGTTACAGATGAGTTAATTAAGCGTCGTAACCAAAATGATTTTGTACGTCAGGTTGTAAATGATAGCTCAAAGATCCAATCGGTAATGGAGACAATGAATACGGCAATCGAGGAGTTAGGGTCCCGAGTTGTTGATGAGTTGGCCAGTTTTCGACATGTTAATCGTGTGTACATTGTCGGGGGTGGGGCGTCGCTGATTTCAGATGCGGTCAAAGAGGCCTGGAATCACTTAGGGGATAAAGTGGTAACACTGGAAAATCCTCAGACTGCGTTGGTTCGGGCTATAGCTGAGTTCAAAGGGGTATGATGTGAGCGATGAGCGCAAGAAATTCACTGTCTATCTGCATCCCGATAGGAATGCGGATCGTCAAGCTCTGGCGGTGATTGATTCAGTAGGGCGTTCTGCGCGGGGTGATCTCTATAGACAAGCGCTCATTGCTGGTATTGCTCTTTATCATTTGGATGGTCGCCTGCCAGCGTTGCTGACAGCGTTATTTACAGAAAATCTGAATAGTGATCAGGTCGTTAGTGCTATTAGCCAAACCACAGGATGGCGCCCATCTGAAGCCGATATCAAAATGGTGCTAGATATCCTCGGTGCTATCCCAAAGCAAGAGAAGGCCCAAGCCATACAGAGAGATATGGATCAAGAGTCTTTGGCATTGCGGGAGGCAAGAAACAAGCTCGCGGGGCTTATCTAGGAGGTCATCGAACCGTATCTATTTTTAAAAATAGTAGCTTGGCTGCCCTGCGCTCTGAACACAATGCACAGTTCAGATAAATTATCTAGTGCGCCGTAAAACCCCGGCCTTCAGGACGGGGAGAATGTCAATGACTGCCACTTTTCAGTATTCTTATATACGCAATATTGCCGGATAAATCCGGCAATATTCGTTATTAAAATACGTATTTCACACCGATGATACCTTGCGTATCGTTATACTGTTCTTTACCTAGCCGAACAGCTGTGTTTGCCCATAAATTAATGCTCTTACTAATCTTACCCTCTACCCCCAACTTAATCTCAGCTAGGTCTTTGTTACCTAGATAAACACGCTCATTATTCATCTCTACGCCAAAACGTTGAGTATTATGAATCCAGTTTGCTTCGACAAATGGTTCAAACTCACGATCTTTTCCTTGATCATGAATACTATGCCCTCTCCAGAAAGTTCTTACCCCCAAACGTGTTTGGATATTGTTCGTATTAGCATGGTTTATGGTTGTACCATTCTCTTCTTGTAGACGACCTTGCTTAATACCCATCCAGGTTATTTGAGCTTGTGGCTGTAGATACCAACTATTTACGCTACCATATTCAGTATGATAATTAGCCAAGTTTAATGTATAACCACTTTCTAATGATGCACTCCAACCATGAGTATGGTAATTTTGAGGGGAGGTTTGTTCCCCCTTCACTTGGTTGTTAAACCAACTATATTGTAACCAACTATCTAAATAAGCACCTGGTTTATTTTTCCCATTTTCAAACCATGAACCATATAGTCCTACACTATAGCCATTAACAGAGCCTTTAGCCTGATATCCTGATTTTGTTGACTGTGTATTGCTATGGCTATATCCATAGCCACCCATTACACCTAAGTGATAACGTTGCTGATTTGGACCGAACCAGTGTGCAAGATCGCTACCTAATTGAATTAAATAGCGGTTGCTCTGAATATCTAATTGTCCGGAACTGTCCTTTGCTGCAGTATGCCCACCGACTTGGCGTAACCATAGACTTGTCGCATGCTTTTCTCCAGTAAAAGCATTGACATACTCAGTTTCCCCAAGTCGATCATGTAATGACATATTAAATAACGTGTTGGCTGCAGCAATATTAGCTATGTAGCTACCACCTTCTGGACGAACGATCGCATCTCCTCCTGGTTCTAAAGTGTTCGTCAGATACCAGTTAGATTGGTTTTTCCCTTGACCACGGTTTAAATGATAGTCATATGCCCCAGAGATAATACGACCTGTTTGCTGAAAATCAGCAGAGGAGTTTCCTTCAACTTTTATTAGCTCAATCCCATTAATAGTCTTCTCTCCAACTCCGCCAACATTGGTGACATTAACCCATCCCTTACCATCACTATTTCCTCGAACAATAAGTTTATTTACTGCTGAGTCATCACCATTTAATACGCCATTAAAATAAAGTGTACCATTATTAACGTATAGATTACCATCAACGGTTACATTACCATTGGGGGTAGAAGTATCTCTCGTAGAAAAATGTAGGTCACTATTAACTAAACTCAGACCACTTATAAAAGATCCAGCTGCATTTTCCCACTGGCTATTCTGAGTTAGAGCCATGTTAAGATGTCCACTGCCTAAGCTTAATGCTTTGCCATTCAATAAACTTTCTTCTGCATGGACAGATACATCTCCTTTGTCTGTATTAATTAGAGTGTTATCTTCCGCAGATAGGTTGGATTGAGACAAAGCAATATTGGTTTTTCCTGATTTCGCATTAATGGCATTATCTTTACCCCTGATATTACTATTACTGATAGTGATATCTGCAGTAGCACTACTCAGATCTCCATTAATGTGAAGAGCGCTGCCTCTCTGGGATATGACAGATGCATCCGATAATTTCAGACTACCTCCATTATAAAAGGCAACGCCGTGGGCATCATCACCGCCAGCATGGATAGTAGAATGTGAAATAATTCCTTCACCACCTCGAATAGCTACGCCATGCCCACCGACACCGCGTGTTTTTAGCACACTATTCTCGAGAGTAATCTTGGCTTGTTTACCATTAACATAAGCACCATGTGCATCTTTCCCTTCTGTGAGCGCATTAATTCCTGACCCTACGATCAATGCATTATCTACAGAATTTGTTCCGTCAATGCCATGATTAAAGGCGGTTGTACAATCTCGGCCACCAGTTAACGCGCAAGAGGATAGGGCAGAGGCATGCTCACCATGAGTAATAATATCAGAGTGGCCTTGAACAGTGACTGATGTATCACCACTATTACCCGATAACTGAGCGAGAATTCCGTAAGCAGATGTACCATGTGTTTGTATTCGATTTTGACCATTAAGATCTATATGGCTCCCGAACTCACTAACAATAGCGTTAGCTGAAACGTCGTTATGAGTATTGCCCTTTGTTGAGATCTGTATATTCTTCAGCTCTGCTGAAGAGTTTTTCCCACGAGCCAATACCCCATAGCTACCATTTCCTTGGGTGGATATATTACTATTATTACTAATTAGATTACCACCATCCTGGATCGCAATGGCACTAGAGAGTTGATGCTCAGTACTGACTTGGCTGTTATCGAGTATCACTTTAGTTTTGGGGCCAATGGAATAAATGCCGTGACTAGCCCCGGTTGTTTTTATCTCCGCATTAGTTAATGATACTGAACTACCACTTGTAGCAATAGCACCATGAGATTCATTTCCATTAGTTAAAATACTACCTGTTACTATTGAAATGTTGCTGTTTGTATTCGCCGCAATAGTAGAACTATAGTCACCTTGTGTTTCTAAGTTTGTTAATTGAGCTGCTATTTTTCCTGTCGATTGAGCAAATAGTGCTGATGAATAATTACCTTTTGTTTTTACATCACTAATATTAATTGATAGTTTGCCATTATTTTCGGCAATAGCTCCCGCAGTGTTTACTGTTTCTTGACCGGATGATGTGACTGATACTATGCTAAGATCAACGTTGATAGTGGAGTTTTTCCCATTACTCAAAAGTCCGCCATATCCATTATCCTTAGAGGCGATCGTGGCATTTTTTATCGTAGTATGTCCACCATCCATTGAACTTACAGAAAAACTCCCTTGACCTTGGCTAACCAAATAGGAGTTATTTATCTGTGTATGGGCTCCTGATGTGGTATTTACCCCTTTGGAGTAAACACCAGAAACTGTGACATTTGAATCATCCAGTGAAACTGTTGTACCATTACTGATGTCTAATACGTTTTTATAATCATAACCTTTATTATTTATATCCTGATTGATAAGCTTATGATTTCCCCCATCAGAAAAAGTAATTGGCTCGGCAATGGCTATTTGTATGCTCATAGCGATAACACTAAGGGCAAATATATTAGTTATGTTTGATTTAACCATAGTATGAAAACCTCCTATTGTTTAACAAATGATAACTAATGAGTTACAGGTGTTTTACTGTAAAGTCTACATTCTTGTAATTATGTCAATATATTAGCAATTTATACAATAGGTAAGGATTAACATTTGACAGTGTGAATATAGTCAATGATTGCCTTCTGCAAGGCAGAGATGATAATGCTTAGTTCAAGTATTTATCTAATATAATTAAATATCTTATCTCATTCTCGGATGCTTTTTGCTCAGTCATCCAGCAATAGTCGCGAATATTGATTCCTATCTCTTTAATGAGCGAAAAACGCCGTAAACCCTCGCCCGACAGGGCAGGGAGCAGTCACGCTAGGATGTTGTTGCATGGCTCCTCATTCATGCCGCGTGTTGCGCGGGGATATCCACTGCCCGTAGCCAGTCTGCCTCGACCGGACGGACACGGGGCGGGCGACTTTTCCGCTCCTGTCCGGCGTCGGTGTAATTTTACGCCGTCCACTCGCCTTTTAAGGAATGCCCTTCAAGCCGCTTTCGCGGCATATTCTCGCCGTCAAAATACCGACGGTTGCGATATTCCACGGTCAGCTTGACCCGTTGCCGGTCGCGGCGTACAGGCTACGGGCAGCAGGGAACGGGCACCGTGGTGGCGCCCTCCTGGATGCCCCTTGTACCTGCGAGGTGTCCTTATGTCCCGTTTTATTCTGGGGAATTGCGTCGATATTATGGCCGGTTTTCCTGCGGCCGCCGTCGATTTCATCTTGACTGACCCACCGTATCTAGTGGGGTTTTGTGACCGTTCCGGGCGTACTATTGCCGGTGACAAAACCGATGAATGGCTGCAACCCGCCTGCCATGAGATGTATCGCGTACTGAAAAAAGACGCGCTGATGGTCAGCTTCTACGGCTGGAACCACATCGATCGCTTTATGGCAGCATGGAAAGCAGCCGGATTTAGCGTTGTCGGGCATCTGGTGTTCACCAAAACCTACACATCGAAAACCGTTTATGTCGGTTATCGCCATGAATGTGCTTATGTTCTGGCGAAAGGCCGCCCATCACTACCCCAAAACCCACTACCGGATGTGTTGGGCTGGAAATATTCAGGCAACCGTCACCACCCGACCGAGAAGCCCGTTACCAGCCTGCAACCACTGATTGAGTCGCTCACACGTCCGAACGCCATTGTTCTCGACCCCTTTGCTGGCTCAGGCTCTACCTGCGTGGCGGCCCTCCAGTCAGGCCGCCGTTATATCGGTATCGAGCTGATGGAGCAGTACCACAAAGCCGGCATTGAGCGCTTGTCAGCCGTACAGCGAGCCATACAGCGCCCGGCCGCCAATGACGTCTTTTATCCAGAGGCGGCGTGAGACGCTGATCTGACCTTGGGCGGCAGTGCCGCATGACAGAATCAACGGAGAGAAAGTATGTTTGGAACTCGTGAAACCCTTTGCCGGCTGCTGAAAGAGCAATATCCCGCTGAAACCCCTCTGAACCTGATTGTCTGGTCCCCGGAGAATATCGAAGCGCTGATCGACGGAATGGACTATGCCCTTTCTAAACAAGCCATTAGGGAGGTACTGGAGCGCATTGATACCATATCAGAAGAGCAGCTGCTTGAATCTGGCGTGTCTTGCGAGGCGGTAATGGAGCTGATCGATCAGGTGAAACAGGCTGTTCCGGCGGTGATGGTACCGGCTGACTTGCTTGAAACCCTGCTGACGACCGCAGAACAGGCTCTACGGTGCAGAGAGTGGGCGGCTCGGGATAATAACCATCCAGTGCCGGAAAGTGTTACCCGTCGCTTGGCTGATGCGGCTAAAGTGCGCGCTTTACTGAAAAACTGAAATCCCCACGCCGCGCCGGCGGTGTGATCCAGCCCCCCGTAGTCAACTGCCGGGGGGCGATCCCCTGAATCCTCCCAATACTCGAAGGATGTCGCCAGCTCCGCTTTTTTGGCGGCCCCGTCCCTGTAGGACGTTGCCTGATGATTTTCCACTCTGCCGACCCGGTGCCGTCTGCGGGCTGTGCCGTGCATCCATCGTAGCCGGGCCACCGTGGATACAAGGGTTCGCTAACGCCGCTGCGGTCACCCGGTCCTTCCTTCACGTCTGCCGTGATCTTCCGGTCGTTCGTCCGTTCAGGTTTCGCGGCCTCACCCTCCAGCTCCCGTCTGCCGTGCGCGTCAGGCTGCGGCTTCCCTAGCGCCCTTGTATCCCCGGCTTTTTCACCCGGCTGTTATGGATGCACGGCACCGCCCGGTGTCGCGTCATTTGTGATTGCGGAGGTTTATCATGCAGTATGCAGCCTATCGGCACACCCTGAACGTCGAAGAGTCCGACCGTTTGTCTTTCCTGCCGTATCTGTTCGGCGATGATTTCATGCTGGCTGAATTGCAGGTGTACGCACTGGCCAGAAAGCTGATACCGGAATATGAGGGGGGATTCTGGCACTTTATCCGCTTGCCTGACGGGGGCGGCTTCATGATGCCGGATTGCGGCAAGGTGCATATGATCAACGGCGAAAACTGGTTTGATCGTACCATTAGTGCCGAGGCGGCGGGTATCATCCTGACATCTCTTGCCATCAATCGCCGTTGCTGGACACAGCACGATTGCGGTAATACCGCGCTGACCGAGCTGTATATACAGCGGGATACCCAGCTTTGGAGCTATATCGAGTTCCATCCCGAATGTGACGCTATTTATGCTGCGCTCGATTAAGTTAGTGACTGCGGGGGGAGGCCATCTTCCCCTGTTTCGCCGTGCCACAAAAGACCGCGCGCCTGCGGCGCCGGAGGGTGCCGCGCTACGCGCCGCTCCCTTCCGTTCGCGTCCGTTTCCTGTGCTGGCAATGTGTCATTGTATCGGCGGTGATCTGGCTACGTCGGTTTCTTTGAATCGGGTTATGGCCACTATGGTGCTTGCTCCTGTCGGCTGAATTCCCTTTGTGGCGCCACTAACACCGGGCGACTTCCCTACGGGAACCGGGCTGTCATGCTACGCACAGAGCCAGCTACGCTGTCTCTGCCCGGCCCCTGCGGGGCAGCGGGTTTCCATCCCATGTCGCAACGTCAACACCTCGCTTGCTGCGACCTGTTCGGTCGCGCCGCTTTCACCAGCCCGGCGGTGAACCTGCCGGGCTTCTTCAGGGCAACGCCGTTTCGCGTGCCGCGCTCCGTCGTTGCGGCGGGCTCCTGCTCGTTGCCGCATCGGTGCCTCTCCCCCGTTTAAGCCCCTTTCGCCTGGGCTGAGACAATCACAGTCGCTATCCGCTGTCCAGGGTAAATAGCACGCGGTAAACCGCGCCCTAGACAGCGGCCATCGCCCGTGATCGTTTACGCCCTTGCGGCGAAGGTTCTCAAACGGGTGATGGTAGTACCGGAGGGAACAACCAGCAGGCCCCCGCGAAACGTCAACACCGCGGCTCCCGTAACTCAACGGGTGATGTTCTTTAAAAACTTGAGAGAAAACAGAGGAACGCGATCAGCGTTAAGGAGGCAGACAACCCACAGCGTAAACCGTAGATATGAAAAAAGCAGGGGAAACCCCTGCTTAATCCACGTCGTGAAAACCGTTCCAGCGGTGTTCACAGCTTCATTAACTACTAGGAGTTAACTATATGACATTAAGCATTATTTCACCTTCCGCCGGGACTGTAAAGCCCCGTCGTCATAGGCGTATCAAGCGGGCCGATATTTCCGCACCGGAGATCGACCCCGCCGTAAAGGCTTTCGGGCGGCATATCGCAAAACGTATCCGCAAGGGGCGCGGGGTACACATCCCCGCGATGAATAACGCGGCCTTTGGGCAGCTGCTCCGCACCCTTGAACTGAAACGCGCATTTAACTGATGAGGTGAGCCGCCCCTTAAGGGGCGGCAACCGCAGGAAGGAGAAAAAATCATGATCACTGCACCAGCACGCAGTGCCGAGATGATCCACCAGGCTGTTGCTGAAGAGGTTTACGGCCAGACCTACCGTGCAACCTACTCCCCGGACGACAACAAATTGCGCCTGTATGCCACGCAGCGCCTCGATGAGGAAACCTATAAAAAACTCCATGATCTGGGCTTCCGCTGGGCACCGAAACAGAAATTATTTGTTGCGCCGGCTTGGACGCCCTGCCGTGAAGATCTGCTCTTATCGTTGGCCGGAGATATTGAAGATGAGGACAGCACCTTGCTAGACCGTCAACAGCAACGGGCGGAGCGTTTTAGTGGTTACAGTGATAAGCGCGCCGGTGAGTCTGAGCAGGTACTCGCACAGGTTGATGCGCTGGTATCGGCTATCCCATTCGGCCAGCCGATTCTGGTCGGGCATCACAGCGAACGCCGTGCGCGCCGGAATGCGAAAAAAATTGAAGACGGAATGAAGCGCGCCGTAATGCTGTTTGAGCGTGCCGAATATTGGGAAGATCGCGCGCGGGCGTCTCTGGCTCATGCGAAAAACAAAGAGCGCCCGGATGTACGCTACCGCCGCATCAAAAAGATTGAGGCGGACTTGCGCAAGGTAGAAAAGACCCTTGCTCAGTCGCAGAAATATCTGACGATGTGGCGCGCGGAAACGCTTGATCTCAACATGGCGCGACTTGTCAGCAGTCACGATCATATCTCGGCCTGTTTTACCTTGGACAAGTACCCACGCCCGGCAGATAAAAGCCAGTATGAGGGGCGAATGTCCCTGTATTCCGCGCTGGGTGAGGAAATTATTACTTTTGAGCAAGCCCGCACTATTGCGGTTCGTGTTCATGAGCGAACGATCCGCCATCAGCAGCGCTGGGCGACGCATTACCGTAATCGCCTGGCCTATGAGCGTGCCATGCTGGATGAAAGCGGTAGCGTCGTTTCTCAGGCGCAGGCGTTCGAGGTGGGTGGGCAGGTGCAGAGCCGGGGTGAGTGGCTGAGCATTATCCGGGTCAATAAACGTAATGGGGTAGTCAGCTCCGTGGAGACGCCGTGCTATCGCTTCCTTGGTTACGGTGGAACGATGAAACTCACCCCTGATCGCATTACGGACTACAAAGCCCCATCGGTTGAAGAGGCCAGCGCCGCGAAGAGCGCCGCAAAACGGCCGCCCATCGTCAACTATCCGGGCGAGGGCTTCCGGGGGATGACCAAGGCCGAATGGGCTAAAACCCCGCCTGATTATAAAGGAGTCCGGAGCGTGGCGGAAAATGACGAGCATGGGGCCTACCGCTATCGCCGTGTTTTGGGCAGCGGCTGCACGCTTGAGACGGTGTTTATCACCGACATGAAACTCGTTGAAATCCCGCAAAAATAACCATCAGGCTCCCCGGCTTATCGCCGGGGAGATAAGGACGATGTCACCATGCATAGCGAATTGAGGCACCGTATTCAAGCAATGCGGGCCAGGTTGGACGGGCGATCCCCTGTTACCGAAATTGGGGCCAGTTCACAGCTTTTCGTCACGCCCGATCCGGTCTGTAATCAACTTGTCGAGCTGGCAGAGATTACAGCGGCTGATAGCATTCTTGAGCCAAGCGCGGGAACGGGCGCTATCTTGCGGGCTGTCCGGGAGGCTGCTCCGCTGGCGCGGTGTGATGCCGTGGAGCTTAACGCGGCGTTAGCCGCACATCTACGGGCGAGCTTTCCGGGCGTTAACGTTTGGTGCGGTGATTTTCTGACGTACCAACCGGAAACACGCTACAACAAGATCCTGATGAATCCACCGTTTCATCATGCCCAGGATATCCGCCACATACAGCACGCGGTAACGTTGCTCGCCCCCGGCGGCGTACTCGTCGCAATCTGCCTTAATGGGCCTCGACAACAGAGCACCCTGCAACCGTTATGTGATGTCTGGGAGCCATTGCCGCGCGGTACGTTTACCTATACTGCTGTTTCAACCTCCCTGATCAAAATAAGGCTTTGATAGGCATAGGGGCCAGGCAGGAGCACAGGTGTTTCTGTCTGGCCGCGCCACAAAAAGCCGCGCGCCTGCGGCGCCGGAGGGTGCTGCGCTACGCGCCGCTCCCCTCCGTTCGCGTCCGTTTCCTGGGCTGGCAATGTGTCGTTGTATCGGTGGTGAGCTGGCTACGTCGGTTTCTTTGCGTCGGGTTATGGCCACTATGGTTACGGCGCTTATTCTTCTCAGTCGAATTCCTTTTGTAACGCCATTAACACCGGGCGACTTCCCTGCGGGAACCGGGCTGTCATGCTGCGCACAGAGCCAGCTACGCTGTCTCTGCCCGGCCCCTGCGGGGCAGCGGGTTTCCATCCCATGTCGCAACGTCAACACCTCGCTTGCTGCGACCTGTTCGGTCGCGCCGCTTTCACCAGCCCGGCGGTGAACCTGCCGGGCTTCTTCGGGGCAACGCCGTTTCGCGTGCCGCGCTCCGTCGTTGCGGCGGGCTCCTGCTCATTATCATTCCGGGTGCCATTTCACCGTTTAAGTCCCTTTCGCCTGGGCTGAGACAAGCACAACCCGCCTTGCAGTCCAGGGACGGCAGCGCCTTTCGCGATAAATTTTCTCCGGCCATTCCGCGTTGCTCCATTAGACCGTAAAAAATTGACCGCTCACCCCGGACAGCGGCGCCGGGCCGTGCTCGTTTACGCCCTTGCGGCGAAGGTTCTCAAACGGGTGAAGGTCATACCACCGGGAACAAAACAGCAGGCTCCCGCAAAACGTCAAAACCGCGGCTCTCGTAACTCAACGGGTGATGGTTTTTAAAGGCAAAACAAACAGAAGGGGATTCATCATGACAGTACGTGGCATCAACAAAGTCATCCTCGTCGGCTATCTGGGACAAGATCCCGAAATCCGCTATATGCCCAATGGGGGCGCAGTCGCCAATCTCTCGCTGGCCACTTCGGATACGTGGCGCGACAAGCAGACCGGAGAGACGCGTGAAAAAACAGAATGGCACCGTGTGGTGGTGTTCGGCAATCTCGCGGAGATTGCTGGGGAATATTTACAAAAAGGGGCGCAGATCTATATCGAGGGCCAGTTGCGTACTCGTAGCTGGCAGGATGATAGCAACGTGACTCGCTATGTTACCGAGATCGTGGTGAGTCAGAGCGGAACCATGCAGATGCTGGGCGGTCGTCGTGACGGTGGCCAGTCACAAAGCACGGCTTCGCAGCAGTCCACACAACAGCAAACCCCGGCACAACCCGTTGATGCCCCGACAAAGTCCACGAAAGCAAAGGGGGGTAAAAAAGGCCGTCAGAGCGCTGCGCCCTCTCAGCAAGCGCCGCAGCCGTCACAGCAGGATTATCCGCCGATAGATGACATTCCGTTCTGAATGACCTGATGAATACACCCCGCGAGTTGTGGGGCTGGGTAAGTTAGCAGAGGTGCCGGACAGGTGGGCTGTCCGGCGGACAATCATAAAACTGAGGAGTTTAATCATGTCAGTAACCGAGTCTAAAGCAAAATCCCCTGCCAGAGCCAGCAAAAAAAGCGTCAAGTCTGCCGACGCTGCCGCCCTGAAAGCCGCCCTTGAGGCAGCGCAGATTGAAATGGTGCCGCTGTCGGCACTGGTCAAATCCCCGCTGAACGTCCGTACCATCCCGTATCCGGTGGAGAGTGTACGTGAGCTGGCCGACACCATCGCCGCCATCGGGCTGTTGCAAAATCTGGTGGTTCACGCGTTGCCCGATGGTCTGTTGGGCGTGGCTGCCGGAGGCCGTCGCCTGACCGCCCTGCAACTGTTGTGTGCTGAACAGCGTATCGATGCCGATTACCGGGTCGCGGTTAAGCGGGTCTCGGATGAACTGGCGGCAGTGGCCTCGGTCGCCGAGAACAGCCAGCGGGTGGCGATGCACCCTGCTGAACAGATCATCGGGTTTCGTACCCTATCGGAGCAGGGGAAGACCCCGGAGCAGATTGGTGGCCAGCTGGGGTATAGCTCGCTACACGTCAAGCGCATGCTGAAACTGGCCAACCTTGCCCCGGAGCTTATCGCCCTCTTAGCCGAAAACACGATCGACGTGGAGCAGTGTCAGGCGCTGAGTCTAGAGAGTGATCCCGCGCGTCAGGTGGCGATTTACCAGCAGGTGAAAGCTGAATACAGCCGTGCCCCGGCACACTTGTTAAAGCGGGCTATCATCGATACCGAAATCTCCATTGGCGATCCCCGTTTTGTGCTTATCGGGCGAGATGCATATGAAGCGGCGGGCGGGGTGGTGCGCGAAGATCTGTTTAGCGCCATCGAGGGGAGCGGCACGGCTGATCGGGGATTACTCGACCGTTTGGTCGATGAAAAGCTGGCGGCAACCGCACAGGCTATTCAACAGGATGAAGGGTGGGCATGGTCGCTGGCGCGCGAGATGCCGCTGAAAAACTATGGCGAGGATCGTGAGCGGTATCTGTTGCTACCCGTGCCAGAGGGGCAGTATAGCGCCGATGAACAGCAGCAACTGGATGAACTCTATGCCAAACAGGTGGCCACCGAAACGTATGAGGACGAGGCGGCCATTCAGGTGCTGATCGAGGATATCGAAAGTGCCGCCGCAATCCGGGCGTGGACGCCGGAGCAAAAAGCGGCCTCTGGTGTCGTTGTCAGTCTGATTGATGGCCAACTCTGTGTGCAGAGGGGAGTGCAGTTAAAAGAAGAGGGAGATAATGACGTTGATGCTGACCGTGATCTCGTCTCTCTTCCCCCTGCTCCAGATGTCGCCGAGGGGGTTAGCCTTCCGTTACTTACCAAAATGTCATCGGAGAGAACGCTGGCTGTTCAAGCAGCATTGATGAAGCAGCCTGAGCGCGCGGTTGCGGTATTGGCGTGGACACTGTGCCGTCGTGTTTTTGCCTTTACCGTGGGGAACGCTGCAATTCAGGTTTCCTTGAGTTGTCACCATAGCCGTTTGACGGAGGACGCCCCCAGCGGAAAGGACGGTACCGCATTTGTGGCGCTGATGCAGGAGAAAGAACGTCTTGCCAGCCGTTTACCCCCACGGTGGGAGCGTGATGTTACGTCGTTCTTCTCGCTATCGGGCGAGGACGTACTCGCCTTACTGAGTTTTTGTACGGCCTGTAGTGTGGATGGTGTACAGACTCGTGAGTATGGCCATACCACGCGCAGCCTCCTTGATCCGCTGGAGTCGGCGATCGGTTTTCATCTACGCGACTGGTGGCAACCGACAAAGGATAACTTTTTCATGCATATGCCCAAGCCCTCGATCATCGCCCTGTTAAACGAGGCGGGACTGTCAGGGGCTGCCCGTGATGCGGAAAAAATGAAAAAGTCCGATGCGGCTGAGCACGCCGAACAGGCGCTGTCAGGGACTCGCTGGGTTCCCGGTTGGATGCACTCGCCGGAAAAGGCTGACACCGCCGTTGACGTTGATATCCACCCGGCTGATGCCGCCTGATCTGCTGCGCCGCCCCGGTAGCGGGGCGGCAATAAGGAGCACCTATGCGTAATATTATTACTCTCGATGTCCTGAAAACCATGATCCCGTCAGAGTGGGAAGATTACCGCGCCAGCGGCGAGGATTTTCGACGGGCGCTGACTCATGCGGTGATGCGTGACCTGAACGCGCCAGCACAGTGGAGCATGAGCGGTGAGTATCGCAGTGAGTTCGGCGGGTTCTTCCCGGTACAAGTCCGTTTCACCCCGACTCATGGCGCGTTTCATGTCGCGGTATGCAGCCCTGGGGAAGTTAGCCCTGTCTGGATGATGGTGTTTATCCCTGCCAGTGGCCGCCCTTTTGCCGTGGTTCGCACATTGCTGGCCTATAGCCCGGAGGTTATCAATCATACACTCGGCCTCATTGTGCGTCTCGATGCCGAGGGGTATTCCCACAATGCGATCATTGATTTGTTGGCGATGGAGGGCGAGCTATGATGGCGACGAGTCAGGCGCTTGTCCCGCTACAGGCTGATCGTCGGGCAGCCATGCAGGCCATTGCCGATGTTGAGTCCCGCGCATATCGGGGGCGGGGGAAATATCCCTATGCACAGGCGTTTTTCCGTCATCTCCGAGGTGTCCGCCGTATCACGCTGCGCGAACTGCGGTACTTTGCGCCGGTGCTGACGGAGCGCGAGTTACGCGGTCAGAAAGATCGCTGGTTACAGGCTATCGATACGTTGATTGAGAGCCGGGGCGCGTGTTGCTGGTTACCATTGCCGGTGGATGCCGGTCAGGCACTGTTCCCTGAAGTAACGTTTAGTCATCAGGAGCGCCAGCGCCGGCAGGATGACCTGCAGGACGAAAAATATACCCGCCAGCGTCGTAAGGCAGCCAGATTGCATGAGCGGGCGTTGCAGGCGTTAGGCGCACAGGCGGAGATAGCACTGGCATTTCATACGCCTGCGACGGTCAGTAGCTGGTTGTCGCGCTGGTCTGACAGTGGGGTGCCTGAGTATGAGCTGGAGAGTATGTTGATGCGTTGGTCTCGCCGCTTCCCCTCATTGTCAGCGTGGCGTAATTGGCCGGGTGAGCCGCTGTGGCGCGTGGTGGAGGATATGGCTCAGACGGCAAAAACGGCACCACGTACTGTCCAGGGTATCGATCGCTGGATAGTGCCGAACAAACTGATATACGGTGAGGAAAGGCACGCCCCAAAATAAACGCGGCACCGTTGGTGCGTAGGGCAAGGCGGCGCTGACGCGCCGCTTTTTCCTATCCGCGTGACTTGTCAGATGATATTTAGCTGCTGTCGGGGCTGTATCGTTTGTCCCATCTTGTGTTGATGGCTATTCTATCTGCTCTATCTGCTCTATCTGCTCTATCTGCTCTATCTGCTCTATCTGCTCTATCTGCCTCTGTGCCTGTTACCGCTTAACAGCAAAACATTACCCCCCTGGGGCACCACAAGGGCAGCTCGCCCGCACGCGGTCGTGCTGTCGCCTGGCAACGACTAAGCCGGGCTGTACCCGCCCGACTAAGTCTTACGGAGCCACGCTTGCGTGTCTCCGCCCCTGCGGGTGCCAACCGATGCTGGAAAACCCCACGCTTGCAGCGCCGTAAACGGCGCGCGGCGAAAAACTGCCGACCGTCTAAGGTCGCCACGTCGTTTCGACGTGGCGAGTGTGTTCATGCTGTGCATGTCGGGTTGACGTCATCACTCAGTGTGTTCTCGCGTGGGCGTGGCGTAGCACCGTCATTCAGTTCATTGCAAGGGTGAAATGCACGCCTACGGCGCCCTTGCAATGCCCTGCCTGCCGTCGCTCCTTCGCCCATTGCCGCGATGAACTCACTGAGAGATGACTGAAATAATCCAAAGGAGTAGCCCAGCATGAACACACAAAACGTCAACACCGCCGCTTCTGAATCTACTGAAAGATGTCAGGAAAAAAGAAACAGTGAGAAAAAAGACCTCTATCAACGTGTCACCGATAATATTATCGCCGCCCTTGAAAAGGGGGTGAAGCCGTGGGTGTGTCCATGGGATAGGCGCGGTGTCTCAGGATTGCCTATTAATTTTACGACAGGCAGCCAATACCGTGGCATGAATATTATGCTGCTGTGGGGGAGTGCATTAAAAAACGGTTATACAGATACGCGTTGGTTAACCTACAAGCAGGCGCAAGCAATGGGAGGACAGGTTCGTAAAGGTGAGCATGGTACAACAGCCTTTTTCTACTCCATGGTGGAGAGGGAAAATCAAGACGGTGATCTTGAAAACTTTCCCGTGTTGAAATCGTTCACTGTCTTTAATATTGAACAGGTTGATGGTTTAACCATCGCGCCCCAGGAAACACCTAAAGAAAATTTTGAACCGTTCGATGACGTTGAGCTTTTTTTTAAAGCAACGAGGGCGAGTATTCGTGAATATGGTGCGGCTGCTTATTTTTGCCCATCAACTGACGAAATTGTTTTACCCAGTCGGCATCGTTTTAATGATGCAGCTAACTTTTATGCGACGGGGTTACATGAGTTGATTCATTGGACGGGAGGGAAAGCACGCTTAAATCGAGAGATGACAGGGGGCTTCGGGTCGAAAGATTATGCTTATGAGGAGTTGATCGCTGAGTTAGGTGCTGCGTTCTTGATGGCTGATCTTGGTGTGTCGGGAGAGGTGCAACATGAGAGTTATATTGCCGCCTGGTTGGCCGCGTTAAAAAACGACAAGCGCTTTATCTTTAAAGCGGCAAGTGCAGCATCAAAAGCACATCAGTATCTTAGAGATATAACGCAATAAAATATTGCCCCGGATTGACGCCCATCAAATCCGGGGCGAGGTTACTACTGTTTCAATATTTAGATTAATGTTATTTTTATTTTGATGCAACGGATTTTTGCGACCTGATAAGCATTCACACCATCGAGGCGTGAATGCTTATTTCCCCCGCCCACCCGGATGCAAAATAAATTTGCATCCGCCCATCTGCCCCCAAAGGGGGCGCCCTAATGACTCCAAACTTATCCACATCTCCACAGGTGCCATTGATTCGTTACCGAATCAATCCGCCTCTCGTTTGTTTTTCCCCTGGTCGGGGGAAAAACAGCACTGGCGTTGTTACCTATGGATATGTGGATAAGTTCACGCGTTTCTCTTTGTCTAAACTTATCGTGCACGATCATAAAATGATCTGCAGACTGACAGTGAGCTAGTCTGAAGAAGATAATGAGCTAAGAAGGGCGATGCCGTGTTTCTGGTGAGTGAGTCAATTCAACTTCGACCAGCAGATGTTGCTGCATTTTATCATCTGTCGCTTTTGGCCAAGAGGTTTTTGCTGTTTTTAATGGCCAGGTAATAAGTATGTATATCTTTAGCATAGTGGTATCGTTTTTCGGCCTGTTTACGCGTTTGTTTAAATCCAGCGTTATAGGCACCTACAGCATTCCAGTTCACCCCCCACTTTTTAAAGGCTTTAGCGAGGACATACGCGCCGGTGTAGATGTTGAGGCAGGGGTCATTATGCAGTTGCTGCATGCTGATGCCTAAAGGCCGGAATGTATCAGCATGTTGAGAGTTAATTTGCATAAGCCCAATATCAATACTTTTATCAGGGCTACGACCAATCGCCCTGGGGTTGAACCTCGATTCTTTCCAGGCGATAGCGCGTAACAAGTCAGGATCTATGCGGTAGTCACGTCCAGCGAGATCAAAGCAGTCATTGGCTAAAGAGGGGGGGGATATGAGTGCTAGGAATACCAATAAGACGGTTTTCTTCATGTTGATTTTCTCAAATGAGCTGACACGTTGAATAGAGTAAACCCTGCCAATGTTCTACTCAACTAAATATGTGCTCCTTGCTACCATTTTTACCACACACTACGCAAAACTAAAGTTTTGCTGATTTTCCTGTAAATACAGGGTGTTATCTGTAGAAAAAAGTGTGTAATTTATAAAATGTAATAAAAAGCAATTCATTAATGAATCATTGGCGATTCGTTGGTGAATCTATAGCGATTCATAAATGAATCAAATCAGGTGTAGCAAGGGTTTGCTGACGAATCGAATCTAGATTCAATTCGTATAGTGAATCGTCAAGTGAATTGCAATTTTGGCATGGTGAATCTAGAATCGACTTTAGGATTGAATCGCTCATGAATCGTCATTTTTGTTGGCGAAAAATATGTCTTTGTATAGATACTAAAATAGGTTATCACTATGGCAAAAATTCAGGCGTATGTAAGTGATGAAGTTACTAATAAAATCAATGCGATTGTAGAAGCAAGGCGATTAGAGGGGGCGAAAGAGCGTGATGTTAGCTTTTCCAGCATATCTACTATGCTGTTAGAGTTGGGGTTGCGCGTATATGAAGCCCAAATGGAACGAAAAGAGTCTGCGTTTAACCAAATGGAGTTTAATAAAATCCTGTTGGAGAATGTTCTTAAAACACAGTTCGGGATATGTAAAGTGATGGGGATGGCGTCATTAAGCCCTTACGTGCAAGGGAAGGAGAAGTTTGTCTATAGTAATATGAAGTCTGATATTCTTGAAGATGTGCGCCAGATTATAGAAAAATTCTTTCCAAGTGAGCATGATGATGAGTGATTAAGTAGTACAAATGTCATGTATTGGTATTAGATTCAGATATAGAGATCGTGTTTATGTATAAAAAAACTCAATCCTTAGCTGTTGCAGTTGTCCTTTCTGTGTTTTTCCTGTCTGGCTGTGGTGCGATGTCAACAGCCATTAAGAAACGTAATCTCGAAGTGAAGACACAGATGAGTCAGACCATCTGGTTAGATCCTGCGGCTATGGGGGATAAAACCGTATTCATCCAGGTGAAGAATACCTCTGATAAAGATCTAAGTGGATTGCAATCTTTGATTGTAAGAGATATGGAGGCCAAAGGATATCGAGTTACATCGTCTGCCAACACAGCACATTACTGGATTCAAGCTAACGTTCTGAAAGCTGATAAAATGAATCTGCGTGATGCGCAAGGGTATCTGAATCAGGGCTATGAGGGTGCTGTTACTGGTGCGGCATTAGGTGCAGGGATCACCGCATATAATTCAAACTCCGCCGGTGCTACTTTAGGTGTGGGTTTAGCTGCCGGGTTAATTGGGATGGCTGCAGACGCTATGGTTGAAGATGTCAATTACACTATGGTGACCGATGTTCAGGTTGCGACCCGCACAAAAGATAAAGTTCGTACTGATAATGTTGCAGCTTTAAGACAGGGGACGTCAGGAGCCAAAGTTCAGACAAGTATATCGTTTGGTGATCAATATAAATATCAAACTCGTATTGTCTCAAGTGCTAATAAAGTTAATTTGAAATTTGATGAGGCACGTCCTGTTTTAGAGGCTCAGTTGGCTAAGTCTATTGCAGGAATATTCTGATATATCCATTTAATGTTGAATTAAAGATGGGGATATACATCTCCATCTTTAATTAGAATAATGATCTATTTATTCTAAAACAAAGCAATAATTATCTACCTTTATAAGGTGACAATAATTAATCATTGGTTTATTATTGAATCTAGAACAGCTTTTGTTCTGAAAAATTTGAGAAGCGCCGATATAGAGGGATGTCGCCCTGCTATACCGGCTATCCATAGCAACCTTGCTAGAGGCACTATGTGTATGCGCAATCCTAAAGACAAACACCCTCCATGTCAATTTGATTCTTATTGTGCTCAGTTTAAGCAATCCCCATATCCTATTTGTATTCGGAATGCAAATTCTGACTTTGTTTATTATAACCTGTCTTTTGCAAAAGAATTTAACTGTGATGCTAAGTCTTATGCCGATATCCATTTAAATGATATCTTTTGCTTTAGTAATGGTCTTTCTTTTTATTTGACCAAATTGGAGTTTGAAGTGTCATTTGTTAAAGATGATTTTGTTCAGTGTCGTAATATTCTTATAGGGGATGCTGTTTGGCAAGTTCGAATTGAAATGCTGACTTGTTTCGATTCTATTTATTATCTGTGGCAACTTAATAAGTTTAAGCCTATAAAAGATCTTAGCCGTTTTGATTTAATTGGGCTATCGAAAGAAAAGCCAATAAATTTTCAAGATGTGTTCTTTAAATTAACTGAGAAAGAGAAAGTTGTATTCCCTTTTGTTGTTATTGGTTGTGGAGCGAAAGAAATTTCTGCGATATTAAAAATAAATGAAGATGCCACCAAAAAGAGAGTTAAGAGTGTTGTTTGCAAAGTTGGTTATGCCTGTAATCCATCACTTTTAAAATACTATTTGCTTGATGATAAGAATTTGCAATTTATTATATTGCTAATGCGCGAGTTTATTGGTGGTGCTGTTGTTAACATAGTGTAACAAAGACCCTCCCTTGTAGGGTAATATTAATTTACCCTATGAGGGATGTTTATTTTAACAAACATTTGATTTTACATTTTATAAGAATGGTGGGACGATGATTATGAATTAATCATAGTTATGGGGGAGGGATGACCAGAGTAAAACGCAGTCCTATAGGGACTGGTCCAGCTGTATCGATCCGCCTTAGCGATATAGCCAATGAGTCATTGATCTCTGCGTGTCTACGCAGTAATCGTCCTAAGTCGATGGAGGCCGTTCTGCGGTTGACTGATCACCTTGAACGGTTTCCTGATTTTTATAATGCCGATAGTGTGGAGGAGAGTCCGGAAGAAGAACGTTAGATCTCTATCGCTAATGACGACGGCGTTGTTTCTCACAACGTTTCTTATTTAATTAAATTTAAGGAAAAATCATGGATACTTCATTAAGTGTTCACGGGGTTGCTGCATCTAAAAATAAATCCTCTCTCTTTTCCAAGAAGGGACTGATCAAAGCGCTAAAGGTTGCGCTGCCAGCGGCGGCTGTCGCGACCTTGCTACCGGATGTCGCGCTGGCTGCAGGTAAAGACCTGATGGCAGGCGGGGATGATACCGTCAAGAAGACCTTCGGCAGCGGCTCCAGTGTCGTTAAGTGGGTTGTCCTGGCGGAAGTGTTGGTTGGGGGCATCATGTATATGATGACCAAAAACATCAAATTCCTGGCCGGTTTTGCCATCCTGTCGGTATTTATTGCCGTCGGGATGGGGGTTGCTGGCTACTAATAGGATTTTTCCCCAATGTCGGAAAACGATTTAAGTCGCTACCGTTTTCCGGAAACACTCACCAACCAGAACCGCTGGTTCGGGCTCTATCTTGATGAACTTATCCCTGCGGCTATTTGTCTTGGCTGGGGATTATGGGCTAACAAGCAGCTTTTTGGTCTTGTCGCAGCGGTTCTGGTTTTCTGGTGTGTGAAAAAACTGAAGAAAGGGCGAGGAAGTACCTGGTTACGTGATCTGATTTATTGGTATATGCCAACCTCGCTGCTCAAAGGTGTTTTTCACGATGTACCAGACTCCTGTTTCCGGCAATGGATTAAGTAGGTTACAGAGGAGTTAAAATGAAACACAGTGCCCGTTTGAGTACCAGCCGCGTACTGGCCATCGGTTTTATTGGTATGGCGGTATTTTTACTCCTCTCTTTATCAGCGAATATTATTCAAGGAGTAAATAACTACCGTTTGCAGAACGAGCAACGTAGTGTGGTAACACCGATGCTGTTCTCTGCACCTTTTGCTGTTTCACAAAATCAGGCAGATGCCTCTTACCTACGGCAGATGGCGCTGTCCTTTATTGCGCTGCGCTTGAACGTGACACCCGAAACGGTTGATGCCTCCCATCAAGCCTTATTGGCGTTTGTAAAACCCGCTGCTCAAAACGAACTGAAGATCCGACTGGCAGAAGATGCCAAGCGGATTAAGAGCAACAACGTGAACTCCTCTTTTTATCAGACCAGTGTGAAAGTCTACCCGGCGGCCGGGCGGGTTGATATCCGGGGTGAATTAAAAACCTGGATTGGGAACTCACAGCCTTACAGCGAAATTAAACATTACGTCCTAATTATGGCGCGTGAAGATGGGACAACCTGGTTGACACGTTTTGGTGAGGTTAACGATGAAAATAAATAAACCGTTATTACTAGCGGGGCTCCTCCTGCTTGCCGGTTACAGCCAGGCGGCTATTCGGGTAGGGACGGCACCGGCTCTGGTGCCCTTGAGCAATGGTGGTCAGGCTAATATCGCCGTGAGTAACACCGATCCGAATCTGTTCACGGTGGCCGGTGATCGCATTACCGCCATCAACAGTCTGGAGGGTGAACTGACGCGCCAGGAGCAGACCGCGAGCGGGGGAATTGTGATTGCCACGCTGAACAAGAAACCCTTTACCTTCATCATAGAGACTGAACGCGGTCTCAATTTCTCTATCCGCGCCGTTCCGCGTGCCGGGGAAGGGCGCACTATCCAACTGGTGAGTGATCTGCTGGGAACCGGCGAGACGCCCCAGGCGTGGGAAGAGGCAACACCCTATGAGGCATTATTGGTGGCGGTCAATAAAGGTGTGCATGAGGACGCCTTACCTGCCGGTTGGCAGTCTATTCCGGTGACCAATGAGGCCTTGACGACGCCGGCGGGATTACAGAGCGTTGCTGATAACGTCTGGATTGGCCATCACCTCAAAGTAGTGCGTTATACCGTCATCAATCCGGGTAACACCCCAAAAACAGTCAGTGAGCGTGATTTCTGGCAGCCGGGTACCCGCGCCATCATGTTTGTCGGACCGGCCAGGCAAATCATCGGTGGTGGTCGGATGTCGGTTTATGTAACGACCTCCGGGGAGGCGCGCTGATGAATATTAACGCACTGGTCAAGCGGAAACAGTATCTGTGGCTGGGGATTGTGGTTGTCGTCGTGGCGATGGCCGTGGGCGGGGGACTGTATCTTTCAGAGCTGGATCTCCGTTCTGATAGCGCCTCACAGACCGGCAATGCGCATGAGCCGGCACCGGATATGACGGGCGTGGTTGATACCGCGTTTGATGACAAGGTACAGCAACACGCGACGACTGAGATGCAGGTCACCGAGCAGGAAATGCGCAAGGAGTTTAAGCATATTCGGCAGGAGATCGATCTGCTGAGTAAAGGACGGGTGGAAGATCAGCATCGCATGGAGCTGCTGGCACAGGAGAATGCCCAACTAAAAGAAAAACTCGCTCAGGTGGGGGCAAGCGCATCCACCGAGCCAACACCGGCACCTGGACCCGAGGGGGAGCCACAGCCGACGGCCTTTCCTCCTCAAGGGAAAGGCAGCGTACCGCCACCCACGGCATTTTACCCGGGTGTGGGGACACCGCCGGCACCCCAGGTGACCTATCAGTCCATTCCGGTTCCCAATCAGTTAAGCCGTAAGACGTTCACGTATGGGCGCGGTGAGAAATCAGCACTGAAGCTGCCCTATATCCCCTCTGGGAGCTTTGCCAAAGGCATGCTGATTGAAGGGGCCGATGCCAATGCGTCCGTGACCGGTAATGAAGCCACGGTGCCCATGCAGCTGCGGATCACCGGCCGTGTGGAGATGCCGAACAGTAAAACGTATGACCTGACAGGCTGTTTTGTTGGCCTGGAGGCATACGGTGATGTCTCGAGTGAACGCGCCATTGTGCGTACCCGTAAACTCAGCTGTATCAAAGGGAAGGCGGTGATTGATCTCCCGATCGCCGGTCACGTTAATTTCCGGGGAAAAAACGGCATCAAGGGTGAAGTCGTGATGCGTAACGGAAAAATTCTTGGCTGGGCCTGGGGGGCGGGGTTTGTCGATGGTATCGGCTCTGGCATTAATCGTGCTTCGCAACCGGCGGTAGGGCTAGGGGCGACCGCCTCAGTCAGCGGTGCCGATGTGCTGATGTCCGGTATTGGCGGTGTCTCTTCTAAAGCAGCACAGACACTCAGTGACTACTACATCAAACGGGCCGAGCAATATCATCCGGTTATCCCGATTGGTGCCGGCAATGAAATTACGGTGGTGTTTCAGGATGGTTTCCAGCTGAAGACGGTTGACGAACTGGAGGCTGAAAAGCAACAGCGTCAGTCTGCCGAGACGGAGACGATGCCTCGGTCAGCGCCGTCAATGGCAATGCCCTCTACGGATAATCTCAATGGTTTTAATACCGATGAGATGCTGAAGCAACTTAAAAATATCGACCCACATCAGTTTATGCCGGGAGGAAAATAATGATGCGTCCTCTACGTCAGCTTTCTTTTAAGGATAAGACTCAGATTATTTTTCAGCGGATTTTAATGCAATGGGTTGCTGAACCGCGAGGTTTTACCCTGCTCCTTCTCCGTCGTTTTGCTATTGGGATAGCGGCCTATAATATTCTGCTCTGGTTTTTATCGGGTATGCTTCTGCTGTCAGCCCTGGTTTTTAATCCGGTGCAATTTCATCATGATTTTGCATCACTTGCCTTGACGCAATCTCAAGCTGATGCCACCTATATGGTTTTAATGGAAGGCATAGGTTGGCGTGGAATAGTGATTGGATTGGTTTTTATGGTTGTTGTGAGTTGGATGCAGGAAATAACCTCTGAGGAGAAAGGGGTATGAGCAACGTTAATAAGCAAAAATCATTCTGCGCCCTAACAGGTCATGTGCTTATTTGGGGTAAAGCTGGGGCTGGGAAAACCGCCCACTGGTTTAATGATATGTCTGATGTTAATGCCTTGCGTCAAGCGATTGTTGATAACCCGCTATTGCCTGACCATTTTTTTAAAAATACGACGGGAAAAATTATTCTTCCTACGCCTAAGCATTAAAGGGGGTGACTATGCAGCGTCTTATCTTCACGGTATTCGGTAGCGCCCTGTTATTAAGCGGATGCGCTGGAACCAGTAGCGATTTTGAATGTAATGCCACCACATCGGATACCTGTATGACGATGCAACAGGCAAATGAAAAGGCCAAGTTGAGTGAGGAGGGGGAGGCCGCAAAGCCGGTTGCAGCCGCATTGCCTCGCCTGGCTGAGGGGAGTTTTGCGCCCACAGCCGTGCCTTTGGCCGTGACGGCTGCATCGGTATCGCCGGTACCCATTGTGCATACCACAATAGCCCCATCCGCGCCGCGTAATCCCTTTACTGGCACGGGTTCGACACCGGTTGAGCAGCGAATGATCTCCCCGGCCAACCGTCCGATTAGCCCGATGCAGACGGTAAAAACAGCACCGATGCCGGTGTCTTCCGTGGCGTCAGGCTATCCTCGGCCATTACGTGTCGGCGAGCAGGTCGCACAATTATGGATAGCGCCCTATATCGATAAGCAGGATGTTTATCATCAACCCAGTCAGGTGTTGTTTGTTATTACTCCGTCACATTGGGGAAAACCCCGCATTCACTAATCGGGTTTTCTGAGGTCGTAGCGTGTTATTGGCTGTCTATTATTCTGTATTTTTTACGAGTGCCCTGAGCGTAAAAAGGGATGGGCGGTAGCGTACTGGATGTAACATGAAATGGTAAAGGTGTCAGTGTGAATAATCCTCTTGATGTTGTAACTCAGACGGTCAACTCGTTACTGACTGCACTCAAACTGCCTGATGAATCTGCGCAGGCAAATCAGATTCTGGCGAATCTGTCCTTTCCGCAGTTTAGCCGAATTCTGCCGTATAAAGATTATGATCCAGAAACCGGGTTATTTATTAATGCCAGTACCATTGGCTTTATGCTGGAGGCTCAACCGCTCGCAGGCGCCAATGAGCAGGTAGTATTGGCCCTGGAAAGTCTGTTACGCACCAAAATGCCACGCGGCATTCCGTTGTCGATTCACCTGATGTCCAGCAAGCAAGTTGGGGCGATGGTGGACTACGGGCTACGCGAGTTCTCCTGGTCGGGGCCACAGGCCGACAAGTTTAACGCCATTACCCGTGCCTACTATCTGCGTGCGGCCGAGCAACGCTTCTCGTTACCTGAAGGACTTGACCTGCCACTCACCCTGCGAAATTACCGGGTATTTATCTCCTGTTGTGTACCCAGCAAGAAAAAAAGCAAAGCCGATATGATTGAGCTGGAGAACAAGGTCAAGGTTATCCGGGCATCACTCCAGGGGGCTCGTATCTATACCCAGCCTGTCGATGCTCAGGCGTTTATCAATATTGTCAGGGAGATGATTAACCACAACCCAAGCCAGTTATACCCCAATGATCGGCCATTAGATCCCTATATCGACCTGAACTACCAATGTGTGGATGACTCCTTTGATCTGAAGGTGAAAGCCGAAAGCCTGACCATCGGTTTACGCAATGGCCGTAGCCAAAAAACCAGTACGGCCCAGATACTGAATTTTCAGCTGGAGCGTAACCCGGAGATGGCCTTCTTATGGAGTAATGCGGATAACTACAGCAATCTGCTCAACCCGGAGCTGTCCATCTCCTGTCCGTTCATCCTGACGCTGACCCTGATGGTGGAAGATCAGGTGAAAGCCCACCAAGAGGCCAATCTGAAGTTTTTGGACTGTGAGAAAAAGTCTAAGACTTCGTATGGCAAGTTCTTCCCTGGGGTGGAGAAGCAGGCAAAAGAGTGGGGTGAGCTGCGTCAGCGCCTGAGCAGCAACCAGTCCGCTATCGTCTCCTATTTCCTGAATCTGACGGCCTTTTGTGAAGACGATAACGAGAAGGCCCTGGACTACGAGCAGGATATCCTTAACAGCTACCGTAAAAACGGGATCGAGCTCATCTCACCACGCTTTAACCAGTTGCGTAATTTTCTCACCGCCTTGCCCTTTAAGGCGGGAGAGGGACTCTTCAAAGAGCTGCAGGCCGCTGGGGTGGTTCACCGTGCCGAATCATTCAATGTGGCCAATCTGATGCCGCTGGTCGCGGATCATCCGCTCGCCCCCTCGGGCTTATTGGCACCGACATATCGTGGCCAGTTGGCCTTTATCGATCTGTTCTACGACAAGATGGACAATACCAACTTCAACATGGCGGTATGCGGGACGTCGGGTGCCGGGAAAACCGGATTGATTCAACCGTTGATCCGCAGTGTGTTGGATAGCGGTGGTTTCGCCTGGGTATTTGATATGGGGGATGGCTACAAGTCTCTGTGCGAGAACATGGGCGGCGTTTACCTCGATGGCGACACCCTGAAGTTCAACCCCTTTGCCAACGTGAAAGATATTGACTTGTCCGCCGAGCGTATCCGCGACCAGTTATCGGTGATGGCCAGCCCGAACGGCAACCTGGATGAGGTGCATGAGGGGCTGTTGATGCAGGCGGTGAAAGCGGCGTGGCTGAGCAAAAAAAACCGGGCGCGTATTGATGATGTGGTGAATTTCCTGAGTGATGCCCGCAACAGTGAGCAATACCGGGATTCACCGACCATTCGTAGCCGCCTGGACGAGATGATTATCCTGCTGGATCAGTATACGGCAGCGGGGATTTATGGTGAGTATTTCAACTCCGATGAGCCGTCGCTGCATGATGATGCCCGCATGGTGGTGTTGGAGCTGGGTGGTCTGGAAAGCCGTCCCTCGCTGCTGATTGCGGTGATGTTCTCGCTCATTATCTATATCGAGAACCGCATGTACCACTCCCCACGCAGCCTGAAAAAACTGAACGTTATCGATGAAGGCTGGAAACTGTTGGACTTCAAGAATGAAAAAGTCGGGACGTTTATCGAAAAGGGCTACCGGACAGCCCGGCGCCACAATGGCTCCTACATCACCATTACCCAAAACATCGTCGATTTCGACTCTCCGGATGCCTCCAGCGCCGCCCGTGCCGCCTGGGGCAACTCCTCTTACAAAATCATTCTGAAGCAGAGTACGAAATCCTTTACCAAATACAACCAGCTTTATCCCGATCAGTTCAACCGGTTTGAGAAAGACATGATCGGTAAATTCGGCTCCGCCAAAGAGCAATGGTTCAGTTCGTTCATGTTATCGGTGGAAGCCTACTCCTCCTGGCACCGATTGTTTGTCGATCCACTCAGTCGCGCCATGTACTCCTCAAGAGGGGCGGACTTCGAGTTTATCCAGCAAAAACGCCGGGAGGGGGTGGGTATCCATGATGCGGTCTATGCGCTGGCCTACCGCAACTTTCCCCAGGAGATGGCCAGCCTTGAAGCCTGGATAGCTGAACATCAGCAGGAGGAAGTATGACAACGTCACCAATAACGTCGCAACGGAAACGCCGCCTGGGGTGGGGCGTATTGTTTGCCAGCCTGCTGTTGGCCAATGCGGCCATTTCCTGGGGCATTGGTCATTACAGCGCCCCGCGTGCCGTGGCCTTTGATATGAAGCAAACCGTCGATGCGTTTTTTGATAGCGCCAGTCAGAAGACACTCTCGGAAGCGCAAACCCGGGCGCTATCAGCACGCTTTAACGCGGCCCTGGAGCAAAGCCTGCAAACCTATCAACAGCAACACCATGTTCTGATTTTGGTGGCGCCGGCAGTAGTCCAGGGCGCGCCAGATATTACCCGTGTTATCCAGCAAGATATCGCACGTCGTATGCGGGAGGCAGGGTAATATGCGTCGGCGTTGGGGATGGTTAGGGATCTGTTGGAGCGCCCAGGTGGCCTGTGCGGCCGATTTGGGTACCTGGGGCGATCTGTATCCGGTTGCCGAGCCGGATATGCTGACGCTGATCACCCAGCGTCTGGCACAGCTACAGAGGTCGGGAGCCTGGGATAAGGAGATGCAGGCTTTCAAGAAGCGGGTGATTACACATAGCCAGCGTCCGGTACCTGTCGAGGGGATCACCACGGCGACACACTATGCTTCACGCTACTTCGACCCAAGCGTGCAGCTCTCTGAGGATCTGCGTGATGACCAGGGACGGCTATTTGCCCGGCGGGGGGAGGTGATTAACCCGCTGAAGACGGTGCCGTTCATGGAAACACTCTACTTTATCGATGCCGACTCACCGGCGCAGGTGGACTGGATGAAGCGGCAGAAGCCCGCCACGCTGTTATTCAAGATTATTCTGATCAAGGGGGATATTCCCGCCGCCTCGGCGGCTTTGGATAGCCGGGTCTATTTCGACCAGAACGGGGCATTATGCCAACGTCTGGGGATCACCTCGGTACCGGCGCGTGTGACACCTGCACCCAGTGGGTTACGGCTGCATATTGAAACCTTTGCACCCGAGGAGACTGGCCAATGAACCCCATTTATACGCGTGTCGGTGCAGCTTTGGTCATTCTGGCGGCGGCCTGGCTACCGGTCGCACCGGCACAGGCCGATGCCAGCTGCGAAGGGCATTTTGTCAACCCGATCACCGATGTGTGCTGGAAGTGTATTTTCCCCCTATCGATTGGCAGCATCAAAGTCGGAGGTAGCGGGGAGGCACCCGATACGGCGAACCCCGGCTCTCCCCTGCAATTCTGTCCCGCACCACCGCCGATTTTTATCCGCCCTGGATTGGCGATTGGTTATTGGGAGCCGATGGCCCTGACCGATGTCACCCGCTCTCCGGGCTGCATGGTGAACCTGGGCGGATTCAGTATCAACCTCGGTAAGACCGGGACCGGTACAGCGGGGCAGAGCGATAAGGATGTGGCGGGGGCGTTCTATCATGTGCACTGGTACAAATACCCGTTGACCTATTGGCTGAACATCATCACCTCTGTGGGATGCCTGGAGGGCGGTGATCTCGATATTGCCTACCTGAGCGAGATTGATCCGACCTGGGTGGACAGCAGTCTCACGACCATCCTGAACCCGGAAGCCGTGATTTTTGCCAACCCGCTGGCACAAGGCGCCTGTGCGGCCGATGCGTTGGCCAGTGCATTCCATCTTCCCCTCGATCCGCTGTTTTGGTGCGCTGGTGCCCAGGGCTCGATGTATCCCTTTAATGGTTGGGTCAGTAATGAGTTCAGTCCGTTGCAGTCCTCGGTGCTGGTCAGTGAGCGGATGGCCTTCAAGCTGCATCGGCAAGGGCAGATTATGGAGAGCATCGGTAAGGATAAGGCGGTCTGCTATGAATACCCCACCCCCATTATCCCGAAGGAGCGCTGGCGCTATCAGATGGTCAACATGTATCCGGATAGCGCGCGTTGTCACCCGATGGGCCGCAGCGTCATGCGGTGGGAGGCCGGGCATAACGCCCCGAACAGCAAGAAGAATTTCGGCTACCTGATGTGGCGTAAACGTAACTGTGTTTTCCTCTAAGGAGTCTCGCATGAATTTACGACAAACGGCGTTGGCCGCGCTGATTGCCCCCCTTGCAGCCATCGCGTCACCCAATACCAGCGTACAGCTAGATACCTCGACCATGGCATCAAGAGCACCGTCAGAGGCCGATCGCCAGTGGTTAAAACAGCAGGAGGATTTCGCTCAGCGTCTACGGGAAACGCCGCATCCTGAGCTGGAGCAGTGGTTAAAAAAACAGGTTCAGGACAATCCATTGGATGCCGGCAATCGCCGCTATCTGGAGAGCCTGGTGCAACAACAACAGCGTACCGGGGAGAAAACGGCAGCCGGTGCCCTCTATTTTGTGTCGTTCTCGATCCCCGAGACCGGGCTCAAGCGCATGCTGCAAGAGGCAGGGCGCTATGCCATTCCGGTGACGTTACGCGGCTTGGTGAATAACGACATGAAGCAAACCGTAGACGCCGTGTCACAGCTGGTGCAAAACGGCGCAACGGAGGGCGTTCAAATAGACCCCACGCTCTACAGCCAGTACGGCATCAACAGCGTACCGGCGCTGGTCGTGCGTTGCGAGCAGGGCTTTGATGTGATCCGGGGCAATCTGCGGCTGGATTTAGCGTTACAGAAAGTGGTGGAGCAAGGGACCTGTGCTGGCGAGGCACAACAGATTTTGCAGCAGGAGGGGCATCATGGCTAAGGGGACAGCATGGCGATGTCGATTAGGCGCGTTAACCTTAATCGGCGTTGTGATGGCAGCGTGGGCCGATGGCCAAACCGATTACCGGGCAGGGGCCGATTTTGCCAAACAGGTACAAGGGCAAGGGAATAGCACACTGAAGAACTTCAACCCGGCTGCAGCGATCCCCAATTACACGGCAACACCCCCTCAGCAAGCGTATTACGGTGGTGTGACGGCCTCGGATGACAGTGCGCTAAAAAACCAGGGATCACAGCACTGGAGTAAAAGTGAGGTCGGTAAAGCGGTGAATGACTCGGTGCTCAATAATCCCAAAGAGCCTATCTCGCCGGATGCCCCCTTTATTAAGGCAGCCCAGGATGTGGAAAAGCGGGCTGACAGTATTGTGGGCAAAGACAAGATGGCTTGTGAGGCCAAGACGGTTACACGCAGTGAGTTTACCAACTATACCTGTGAGCGGGATGTCCAGGTCGATCAATATTGTACCCGGACGGCCTCGATTGTGGGTGATTGGGTCGATTCAACGGTTGAGCAGGATATTATTATCGACTCCAGAAAATTGACCTTTACCGAGGGGCACTATCGGGCTGAGGTGCGTTTTACCGTCCCTGCTGGGATGAGCGGCGAAATCATGTGGGCAAAGCTGGCCCATAATCAGTTGGATTTTACGACGGATATGACACTTAACGTCTTGGGGACGTGGGTTTCGCTGAACTCGGGAACGCATGCGTTTTATCCTAAAGGCAGAATTTCACCGGGTCAAAAAATTACGATGTTTACTTCCCATGTTGGCATGCCCTGGATGACGGTTAATTTTTACAATCGACATAGTGGGTATTTTGTTATCACGCTGCATGTTAAAACCGGCTCAAAGGAATTTAAGCCACGTATTGTCTGGACGGAAAATTGCCCCTTTGATAAGCGAGAGGGAAAACCGCTAAAACAGGAATGTATTTCTCCCGGCGGGACGCGCAGCATTCAACAAGAGGGGAAAAACTATTCGCTTTATAGTGACTGTTGGCAATATAAAGACACCTATATGACGCAGCCAGCCAACAATGGTACCTGTGATGCGTATATGAAAAATCCGGCCTGTACGCTAGCGACCCGCAAATGCGCCTTTAGTTCTGAAGAGGGGATCTGTTTGCATGAGAATGCCACCTTTTCCTGTGAAACCCGGACCAGTGGAAAGATGATGATCTGCGGAGGGGATGTATTCTGCCTCGATGGGACTTGTGACAAAACCCAAAATGGTACGAAAGGGAATGACTTTGTTCAGGCTGTTTCCGAGCTGGCGGCGGTGGCGGCAGCCGGTAAGGATATCGCCGCGATGAATGGCATTGATGTGCGTGCCTTTACCGGCCAGCCCAAGTTTTGCAAGAAGTTTGCTGTGGGGTTCAGTAATTGCTGTACCGACTCGGGGTGGGGACAGGATTTAGGCTTGGCGCATTGCAGCAGTGAAGAAAAAGCCTTGGCCAAAGCGAAGACGAAAAAACTGACGGTGAGCGTCGGGGAGTTTTGTTCAAAGAAAGTCTTGGGCGTTTGTGTAGAAAAGAAACGGAGCTACTGTCAGTTTGACAGTATTCTGGCGAAAATAGTACAGCAACAAGGCCGGGAATGGCAGCTGGGTGTTGGGTTCGGTGATGCTAGCGGTCCCGATTGTCGGGGGATCACCGTAGAGGAGTTACAGCGAATTAATTTTGACCGCCTGGATTTTGCTGATTTCTCTGAGGACTTAATGAAAAATCAGTCAATGCCAAATCATGATGCGTTATTAAATCGGGTGCGTGATCAGATCGCCGATAAGATGAAGCGCGTTACCAAATAAATCTCTGTTAATTTTCCATTGGAGTACGCCATGCGTGTTCTGACGCTTGTTGCTTGTTTATCATTAATCATGCCGGTGGTTTCTCTGGCGCAGGATGCGGGATGGCAGTGGTATAATGAACCGGTAAAACAGCAGGATGAAGATAAGCCTAAACCATCCCCTGAGCCAAAAATTACCCAAGACGCTACTATTATGGATAAGTTGGCGCGATTACAGGCTGGGACAAAAGAAGCCTTATATAACGCTATCCTTTATCCCAGCGTGCCTCACTTTGTTCGTTATTTCCAGCTACAGAATTATTGGACGCAGCAGGCAGGGTTATTTTCCATGAGTGCTAAAAAAGCCATGCTTGAGCACCCGGAGCTGGATTACAACCTGAAATACAGCCACTACAACGGCACCGTTAAAAATCAGCTGGCGGCCGATTATGCCCAGCAACGCGAGGCGATCGAAAAACTCAGCCAGCATTATGGCGTGATGGTGTTTTATCGCGGGAAAGAGCCGATTGATGGCCAGTTGGCACAGGTGATTAAAAATTTCCGCGAAACCTATCACCTCAGTGTTATTCCGGTGACCGTCGATGGCGTTGTCAGCCCCTTGTTGCCCGATACCCGTCAGGATCAGGGGCAGGCCGCCCGGCTGGGTGTGCGTTATTTCCCCGCCATGATGCTGGTCGATCCGCGTGCTGGCACCGTGAAACCGCTCTCTTATGGCTTTATCAGTCAGGACGATTTGGCCAAGCAGTTCCTGAATGTCTCGACCGATTTTAAACCCAATTTCTAAGGTGACCTGTATGCGTAAATTTCGTTTCCCTGACATTGATATTACCGGGATGTGGGTAGTGGCCGTGGGTACCTGGTTTCATATTGTTGCCCGCCTGGTACGCAAACAGCCGGTGATGGCTATCCAGCTGGCCGAACTGATTGCCGTGGTGATGGTGATCGTGGGGGGCTACAAGATTTTGAATAAATGGCTGGCCGATATTGAGCGTAAGGAGCGTCAGCATGATGAAAATGGCGATGCGTAGTCTTGTCGTGGCACTGCTGATGGTCGGTGCCGTCCAGGCGTCGGTGCGCGATGATGTGGCGGCACTTTATAACCCGAAGGGATTGGCGACAGCCGATAAAGCCGTACCCGCAGATCCCGCGCCTTCTCGACCGGCCGCACGCTGGTACACCCTGAGTAATGGTCAGCGTGTCGATTTAAGCCAGTGGAAGGTGGTGTTATTCATGCAGGGGCACTGCCCGTACTGCCAGCGTTTTGATCCGCTGTTGAAGTCCCTCAGTGAACAGATTGGGTTATCGGTTTTTCCCTACACCATCGATGGGCAGGGGGATGAGGCCTATCCCACGGCGTTACCGGCCCCTGTGGCGGTGATGCAGGCCTTTTTTCCGGCGCCGATGCCGATCGCCACCCCGACAACATTCCTGGTGAACGTGAATACGCTGGCGACCTGGCCGCTGTTACAGGGGGCTACCGATAGTCAGGCGTTTTTAACCCGGCTTGATACGGTGTTTCAGGAAACCATGATGGAGCGAAAACCATGACCCTGCGTAAGGTGGCTTTTTTGTGCGGTACATTATTCGGTCTGTCCTGTGCGGCGACAGCGGATGTGAATAATGATATGAACAACTTCTTCAACCGCCTCGGTTTTGCGTCCAATACCAGCCAGCCCCAGGTCTGGCAGGGGCAGGCGGCGGGCTACGCATCTGGCGGCTCACTGTATGCACGCACACAGGTAAAACAGATACAGCTGATTTCGATGACTGTACCAGGGCTTAACACGGGTTGTGGGGGGATTGATGCCTATTTGGGAGCATTCAGTTTCATTAACGGCGAACAGTTACAACGTTTTGCTAAACAAATTATGTCCAATGCAGCCGGCTACTTTTTTGACCTGGCATTGCAGACTACGGTGCCGGAGATTAAACAAGCCAAAGATTTTTTACAGAAGATGGCTAATGACATTAACAGCATGAACCTCAGCTCATGCCAGGCGGCACAAGGCATCGTCGGTGGGTTACTTCCTCGAACCCAGGTCTCCCAACAGAAGGTCTGCCAGGATATTGCCGGTGAGAGCAATATCTTTGCGGATTGGGCTGCATCACGCCAGGGATGTACCGTCGGTGGAAAGTTAGATAGTGTTCGCGACAAGGCTTCGGATAAGGATAAGGAGCGTGTTACTAAAAATTTGAATCTGATCTGGCATGCCCTGGCTAAAAACCGCATGTTCGATGGCAACAAGGAGTTGAAGGAGTTCATCATGACCCTGACCGGCTCCCTGGTGTTTGGCCCCGATGGAGAAATAACGCCACTACCTGCCAGAACAACCGATCGGGATTTGGTTAAAGCGATGATGGAGGGTGGGACTGCACAAATCTATCACTGTAATGATGCTGATAAATGCTTGAAGGTCGTGCCCAATAGTAGTGTCACGATCAGCCGGAATAGGGCGTTTAAGGAACAAATTCGCCATTTATTAACAAGTATCCAAAATAAAGCAATAACGGATGATAAATTAACGGATCAGGAGAAGGGATTTATCTCCAGTACCACCATCCCCGTTTTTAAATATTTGGTCGATCCGCAGATGCTGGGTGTCTCCAACAGTTTGCTGTATCAACTGACCGACTATATTGGCTATGACATCTTGCTGCAGTACATTCAGGAGTTGATCCAGCAGGCCCGTGCGTCGTTGGCGGTGAGTAATTATGACGAGGCGGCCATGGATAAGGTCATTGATAACCTTAACCAAGCAACGCAACAAATTGCCGCGTTCCAGTCACGGGTACAGGTTCAACAAGATGCCCTCTTGGTTATTGATCGCCAAATGAGTTATATGCGCCAACAGGTTTCTGCCCGAATGATGACGCGTTATCAGAATAACTACCACTTTAGCGGGGTACAGTGATGCTCGAGATTTATACCATTGCCGGTGGTGAATGGTTGCGCGGCACCTTTAACGCCATTGCGGCCTTTATGGGTACAGATACCTGGAATACGCTGCAGCGAATGGGGATTTTGTTTTCGGTCCTGGCGGTGGCAATCAGCTGGGTTCGTCGGCACAACGTGATGGATATGTTGGGTTGGGCCGTATCTCTTACGGTGATCTGGATGATGGTGGGGATACGTTCGCCCATTCAGATCATCGATACCAGTGATATGATGCGTGTTTATCAGGTCGATAATGTCCCGGTGGGATTAGCGTTACCGGCTTCCCTGACAACACGTATCGGCCATGCCTTGGTACGAGGGTATGAGATGGTCTTTGCCCAGCCCGACAGTGTGACCTACAGTAAGACGGGGATGTTGTTCGGGGCGAATCTGGTGGCGCGTAGCACGGATTTCTTATCCCGTAATCCTGAAATGACCAATCTGTTTACGGACTATGTGCAAAACTGTGTGATGGGCGATATTTTCCTTAATCACAAATACACTTTCGAAGATTTAATGAGTTCCCCAGATCCGTATACGCTTATTTTTTCTAAACCAAGTCCATTGCGAGGTATTTTTGACAAAGATAATAATTTCCGTACTTGTGCCGAAGCTGCGGTTTATCTAAAGGGGATGTTAGCGCTCGACAGCAAAACCGGTGGGACAACTTGGCGCTATTATGTTCAACAGCTTTTTGGGGGGCGCCCTAATCCTGATTTACTATTTAGTCAATTGATCGGCGATAGCTACAATTATTTTTACGGATCATCAAAAAATGCGGCACAGATATTGCGCCAGAATGTCACCCTGAATGCATTACGGGGTGGGATTGTCAGCTATGCTGCACGTAATGGCGATACCGCCAGCCTGATGAATATAGCTACGACTTCCTCACTAGAAAAACAACGTTTGGCGCATGCGTCTGTCGGCCAGGTGGCATTACGATCACTGCCCATGATGCAGGTTATTATCATGGGAATACTGATTGGATTATTCCCGGTAATGATGATTGCAGGGATGTTTAATATGATAACCATGACGGTGCTCAAAGGTTATCTATTTACTTTTATGTGGCTACAGACATGGCCGTTATTATATGCCATACTCAATAGTGCAATGACCTATTATGCAAAACAGAATGGTGTGCCGGTTGTATTATCTGAGCTGTCACAGGTGCAGGTGAAATATTCTGATATCGCCACGACTGCAGGCTATATCTCGATGATGATCCCGTTCCTCTCCTGGAAAATGGTCATGGGTTTGGGACAGGTGTTTTCAAGTATCAGCTCATCCTTGGGGTCAGCCTCGCTCAGTTCAACAACCTCCGCCTCATCCAGTGCGGTTGATGGTAATTATGCGTTTGGCAATATGCAGACGGAAAACGTCAACGGTTATAGCTGGAATACCAATAGCTCTACGTCGTTTGGACAAATGACCCATCAAACCGGCGCAGGGGGAACGGCGACACAAACGCGGGATGGCAATATGGTTTATGACAGCAGTAGCGCCATGTCGAAACTGCCCGTCGATATTAATGTGACGCGGCAGATTGCCAGTGTGCAACAGCAAATGGCGCGCGAGTCAGCGGTGCAGGCTGAAAGTGCATTACAAGGTTATACCAATAGTGTAAGCAGCGCCTGGAATAGCTTGAAGCAGTTTGGCTCCAATATGGGAAGTAGCAGCAGTTATGTCAGTGGCGCAGATAATTCCCAAAATACCCAGGAGTCGATGGCACGTGGCCAGATGTGGAATGCGGTGCAGAGCTATGCCAAAGCTCATAATATGAGTAATGAGCAGGCATTTAACACGTTGATGGATAAGTCTTCCCGGTGGACAGCCAATGCAGAGGCTTATCTGGGAGGGAAGTGGGACTCTGGAGATATGCTAGCAACAAAATTAGGCAAGTGGGGAACTGGCCTTAGTGCGTATGGCGGAGCAAAAGGAGGTTTGGGATGGTCCGGTAGTAATGGTTCGAATGACAGCATCACAGATGGGCATCGCCAAACAGATGAAAACCGGCAAAGTAGCAGTGCTCAAGCAGCTCAGGACTTTAAGGAGAGCCTGGATTATCTGAGTAGTCACCGGACTAGCCAGTCAGGGAGCCATACCGAGAATAATGCAGCCTCACGCGTGGATCAGTTGTCTGCTTCACTGAGTTCAGCCAAGAACAGTTACGACCAGTATACGGCCAGCAATACTCGCAGCCATGAGTATGCGGAAATGGCTTCTCGGACTGAAAGCATGAGTGGGCAGATGAGTGAAAACCTGACACAACAGTTTGTGAGCTTTGTGCAGCAACGTGCACCAGAAAATGCGGAGGCTATCCTGACCAACACTGCGTCGCCTGAAGTTGCCGCCCAGCGGGAAGAACTGGCGCGTGAGTTTGTGCGTGAACAAGTCACACCGCGTGTTGATGGCGAGTATGCGCATAGTCGTCAGCTGGCCGGGCAAGGGATGGGCGTGGTATCAGCGGGCGGTAATCAGGCCGATGTGATGGCGGACTATCAAGCCAATAGTGCGACTATTGAACGTCAGACTCAGCAGGCAGATCTTCCTCATAATGTACAAGGTAAAGTCGATCACATGATCGATGAAAACCAGAACCGGCAGCATTCTGCTAAAAATGAGATCAATAATCAGTCATCTGAAGTCAAAGGGGAATATAGTCACTTAGGGCAGGAGTATAAGCAGCAACAAGATAAACACCATGTTGGTTATCAATCAGCAAAAGATAGAATGAATTTAATTCCCGGAGCGAATACAAAAGAGGAATTATTAGAAAAGGCAAATAAGCTCCAAGATGAGTATGTTCGAGGGCATAAAAAATGATTACACATGAAAAAATAAAAAATGAAACAGAGGAGTTAAAGGTTATTCTTTCCAATGGAAAAATGGAAATACCAACAATGTGGGAATGTATGTGGCCTGGGTTGCTGTTTGTAGCTTGGTTGATATTGTGTGGGATTGTTTCATATGCAATATCAGATTATGCATCACAAATGGTATTGCTTATGTATGTCGGTGGTGGAGGAATTATTGGCTTCATGATATTGATGAGCTCATCGAATGCGCGAGGGTTGTTTTTGTCGGTTCCATATGAGTTCAGGAAAAAGTCACTGATATATAATTTTGTTGGTTCCAAGGTTAAATATTATGCTGTTTCAGCATTGATTTTGCTGTTTTTTATGGCTATTGTTTGTGGTGTTTTTAATTTTTCTTGGTTTGTGTTTTTGATAGTGTTTACAATTTTGTTTATATCAGTAATGATGATTGATTTTAGTCGTTATCAATTAGCCGCTTTCTCCAACGTTATTAGTGCTTTTAAAGATTCGAAAAACGCCTGATTTGCATCTGTGCCGTCAGTAATTCTCTGGCGGCATACTTCCTCTACGCTTGACCTTTTCGCTCTTGCTGATTAAGAGATAATATTATGAGTTTTAATGCCAAAGATATGACCCAGGGCGGTCAGATCGCCTCTATGCGTTTTCGCATGTTTGGCCAAATTGCCAATATTATTTTTTATTGCCTTTTTCTGCTTTTTTGGGTTATCGCTGCGTTAACGTTGATGGCCCGCTTATCCTGGCAGACCTTTGTTAATGGTTGCGTGTATTGGTGGTGCCAGACTCTGGCCCCGATGCGCTCTTTGCTTCGGTCGCAGCCGGTTTACCATATTGAATATTATGGCCGGAAGCTCGCCTATAACGCTGAGCAAATCTTACAGGATAAATACACCATCTGGTGTGGCGAGCAGTTATGGAGCAGCTTTGTTCTGGCGGCCATTATTGGCGGTATTACCTGTCTTATTACCTTCTTTGTTGCCTCCTGGATTTTAGGCCACCAGGGGAAGAAGCAGAGTGAGGATGAAGTCACCGGCGGGCGCCAGTTAACCGATAATCCGAAAGAGGTTGCGGCGATGCTAAAGCGAGATGGTCGCCAATCCGATATCCGAATCGAAAAATTGCCGTTGATTAAGGACAGTGAGATCCAGAATTTTTGCTTACATGGTACGGTCGGCTCCGGTAAATCGGAGTTCATTCGCCGCCTGATGAACCATGCCCGCCAGCGGGGCGATATGGTTATCGTCTACGACCGCTCCTGTGAATTTGTCAAAAGCTACTACGACCCCGCCAAAGATAAAATTCTCAATCCCCTTGATGTGCGTTGCGCTAATTGGGACTTGTGGCGCGAATGTTTAACCCAGCCTGATTTCGATAACGTGGCCAACACGTTGATCCCAATGGGCAGCAGTGAAGATCCCTTCTGGCAAGGGTCGGGGCGAACCATCTTTGCTGAGGCCGCTTACCGGATGCGTAAGGACGATGATCGTAGTTACGCCAAGCTGGTTGATACCTTACTGTCCATTAAGATCGACAAGCTCCGTGCCTACTTGCAGTCCTCGCCGGCGGCGAACCTGGTAGAAGAAAAAATTGAAAAGACCGCTATCTCCATTCGTGCCGTACTGACCAACTATGTGAAAGCTATTCGTTACCTGCAGGGTATCGAGTGCAATGGCGAGTCCTTCACGATCCGCGACTGGATGCGCAGTGTCAGGGAGGATGGCCAGAATGGCTGGTTGTTCATTTCCTCTAACGCAGACACCCACGCCTCCCTGAAACCGGTGATCTCCATGTGGTTATCCATCGCAATCCGGGGGTTGTTGGCGATGGGCGAGAACCGCCAGCGCCGGGTGTGGATTTTTGCCGATGAGCTGCCGACGCTGTATAAGTTGCCTGATTTGGTCGAAATTCTGCCGGAAGCGCGCAAATTTGGGGGCTGCTATGTCCTGGGATTCCAATCCTATGCCCAGCTGGAAGATATCTATGGCGTCAAAGGGGCGGCCACGCTGTTTGATGTGCTTAACACCCGGGCCTTTTTCCGCTCACCCAGCAAACAGATTGCCGAGTTTGCGGCGGGGGAAATCGGTGAGAAAGAGATCCAAAAAGCCAGTGAGCAATACTCCTACGGTGCTGATCCGGTACGTGATGGGGTATCCGTTGGTAAGGATATGGAGCGCGTCACACTGGTCAGTTATAGCGATATTCAGACGCTGCCGGACTTGACCTGCTTTGTCACCCTGCCTGGGCCGTATCCTGCTATTAAATTGGCGTTGAAGTACCAGCCGCGCCCCCGTATTGCTCAGGAGTTCATTCCCCGGGTGATCGATACCGATGCCGAGGCGCGCCTGAGTGCGGTATTGGCGGCACGAGAAGAAGAGGGTCGCAGTATCGATGGCTTATTTGAAAGCGATAGCCAGGCGGCCGCTGGGGTACAGCCCTCTCAGCCTGCGGTCACGCCTGTTGATAGCCAACCCGTCAATACGGTATCCCGTAAGATGGCAGCGACTACAGCGGCAGCCGCTGTGGTTGCCGCTGTGCAAGGGGGAACGGATGCCGTAGCCGCGATGGGCGGTGGGGTTGAGCGTGATTTACAGGAATTGCAGGTATCCGCTCAGCCAGAACAACAAGATCAAGAGGACGTGTTACCCCCCGGTATTGATGTGCAGGGTGAGGTTGTTGATCCCGACGCCTATGCTGCGTGGCAAGCCGGCTCTCATACATTACGCGATAAACAGCGCCAAGAGGAAGTCAACGTTAACCACAGCCATGTCGTGAGTGATGAAGAGTTGGGGGATGGTTTTTGATGATGAATATCCACCAACGCAATGTAACCGGTATGACTGGGAATACTGCCCGAGTACTGACTATGCCGAGTGACAGGCTATACCCAATCTTCAACTCTCAGCCCAGAGACGCGCATAAATTCGCGGGTATTATTGGTGACAAGAATCAATCCCTGGCTGCGAGCGTGTCCGGCGATCATCTGATCGTAAGGGCCAATCGGTTGACCCAATCTAGCTTGCTCTGCGCGCAGCTGGCCGGAGTGTGCTGCTGCCGGTGCGTCGTAGTTCAATACAGTCAAACGAGCAATAAATCCGTCAATAACCGCCAGATTACGCTCAGGGGATTGGCTTTTCTCCGCACCATAGATCAGTTCCATCAGGGTAATCGAGCTGATGCACATTTGATTATGGTGCAAGTTAAACTTCTCTCGAACCTGAGCAGGTCTGTTTTTCAGTGTGAAGATGCAAATGTTGGTATCCAGCATGTATTTCAGCATCAGAACTCTTCACGCTCCTGTCCCTGGGGCTGCTCTCTGCTAGCCATAAAATCCGCACTGACGCCTTCACCCTCAAACCAGCTATCCCAGGACTCTCCTGCAGGCGTAATGATGCGGGCTCGTCCTACGGCAACCACATCAACCCGCTTGACATCACCGGGCAAGGCAACGGCCTTTGGCAATCTGACTGCCTGGCTGCGGTTACTGAGAAAAACGGTTGTCTCCATCGTGCACCTCCATATGGATATACCTCATGTATATCCACTATGGTGCATCTCTTTGGATATGTCAAAGGGATATACGTGGTGGAGGATTGCTCGCCTTGAGAGGGGGCTGCCATCATGATGAGCTTCAGCCAGGTAAAATCAGCCAGCAATGCCAGCGGATATTACACCGACAAAGATAACTATTACGTGCTGGGCAGCATGGATGACCACTGGTATGGCGAGGGGGCCAAACAGCTGGGGCTATCAGGCGCTGTCGATAAGGCGGTTTTTACCCAGTTATTGCACGGACGGCTGCCCGATGGTGCTGATCTCTCGCGCCTGGAGAACGGTGTGAATAAACATCGCCCCGGTTATGACCTGACCTTCTCGGCGCCGAAAAGCGTCTCGATGATGGCCATGCTGGGCGGCGATCGGCGCCTGATTGATGCCCATAACCGGGCGGTGGATGTGGCCCTGAGGCAGGCGGAGGCCCTAGCTTCCACGCGCTCAATGCGGGATGGCGTCTCAGAGACGGTTCTCACCGGTAATCTTATCATTGCCCGCTTTAATCATGACACCTCGCGCGATCAGGACCCACAGCTGCATACGCATAGTGTGGTGCTCAATGCGACTCGAAATGGTGATAAGTGGCAGGCGTTAAGCAGTGATACGGTGGGGAAAACTGGTTTTTCTGAAAATATCCTGGCGAATCGGATTGCGATTGGCAAGATCTATAACCAGGCCTTGCGCAGCGAGGTCGAGGCGATGGGCTATCAGGTTGAGGTGGTCGGCAAACATGGCCTGTGGGAGATGAAAAATGTGCCGGTGGAAGCCTTCTCCCATCGTAGTCAGGCCATCCAGGAGGCGGTCGGGGCGGACGCCTCGTTGAAATCCCGCGATGTGGCCGCACTCGATACCCGTAAAGCGAAGACGGCTATCGATCCGACCGAGAAGATGGCGGAATGGATGGCGACCCTCAAATCGACCGGATTTGATATCCAGGGGTATCGGGAGGCCGCAGCACAACGGGTGACGCAAGGGCAAGTCCCTGCGCCCGCTGATCCTGCGGCTGTTGATATGGCTAAAACGGTGCGCCAGGCGATATCCCAACTCAGTGAGCGTAAGGTGCAGTTTACCTATTCGGACATGCTGGCCGCCACGGTCAGTCTCCTGCCCGCCAACGACGGGGTGATTGCCCGGGCGCGTGCCGGTATTGATCACGCCATCGAGCAACAGCAACTCATTCCGTTAGATCGTGAAAAAGGGGTATTCACCTCCGATATTCATGTGCTGGATGAGCTCTCCGTGCGAACGCTGGGCCAGAGCCTGGGGGAGCAAGGGCACGTTACGGTGGGCGCAATGGCGTCATCGGCCTCCCGGCATGATTACAGTCCGCTGGCGCAACAGGTGATGACCGAGCGTCCTCCGCTCGCCATGTTAGCCAGTCCCGGTGGTGCCGGCGTGCAGCGCCAGCGAGTGTCTGAGTTGGTGCAGGCGACCCAGGCGTTGGGACGCGAGGTGCAAATCCTGGTATCCGACGCCAAATCACAGCGTTTTTTACAACAGGATGCGGAGCTGGGCCAGGCGGCGATATTCCCGCAACGTGTGCTCAACGACGGCATGGCATTTACCCCAAACAGTACCCTGATTGTGACGGAAGGGGAAAAGCTGACCTTAAAAGAGACCGTCACGTTGCTGGATGGGGCGCTGCGCAACAATGTTCAACTGTTGATCCTCGATACCGCCCAGCGGCAAGCGACCGGCAATGCCTTGAGTGTACTGCGCGAGAGCGGTATTGATACCCTGCACTATGCGCAAACGGCGCCCGTGGAAACGCAGATCCTGAGTGAGCCTGACAAACCGTCCCGCTTTGCTCGTTTAGCCGACGATTACGTGGCGGCACGGCAAGCGGGTGATCCGGTGGTGGCACAGGTCAGTGGGCCGACCGATCAACAACACCTTACCCGGGCGATCCGCAGTGCCATGAAAACGCAGGGTGCATTGGGCCAGAATGACACGACATTGATGGCGCTTGAGCCGGTCTGGCTGGACAGCAAAAACCGGCTTTCCCGTGACACCTATCGCGCGGGAATGGTGATGGAGCGTTGGGATGCCGAGAGCAAAACGGCGACCCGTTATGTCATCGATCGTGTCACCGCGCGCAGCCATACCCTGACCTTACGGGATGAACAGGGGGAGATGCAGACGCTGCGTCTTTCATCCCTGGACAGCCGTTGGTCACTGTATCAGCCGCAGACGCTGGCGGTCAGTTCGGGGGAGCAACTGCGCGTGCTGGGGAAAATGGAGGGACTGACCTGGCGGGCGGGGGACAGTCTGCAGGTACAGCAGGCTGATGAGGCGGGAATACAGGTCGAACGTCAGGGGCAGATGCAGCGCCTGGCGGTGGGGAAGACCCCCTTTACCGCTATCAAGGTGGCATACGGCTATGTGGAGGGCCTGGGCCGCTCGGTGAATGATAAGGCGCAGGTATTGGCGGCAGTGGCACACAATGATTTGAATCAGGGCACCCTGAACCGCCTGGCGCGCAGTGGTAGCCGCATTCGCCTGTACAGCGCGCAGGCTGAAGATAAGGTGGCTGCCCGCCTGGGGCGGCACCCGGCTTTTTCTACGGTGACAACCCATCTCAAGCAGGTCGCGGGCCAGGCAGGTTTAGAGGAAGCCCTAACCCGTCAGCGGGTAGCCCTGCATACGCCGGTACAGCAGGCTCTCCATCTGGCGGTTCCGGTGTTGGAGCGGGAAGGAGGATCACTCGCCTTTTCTCGCGTATCGCTATTGGCCCAGGCTCAGGAGGTGGCGGGCGGGCAGGTGCCTCTCTCCGTTTTAGCGGACACTATCCAGACGCAAATTCGGGAGGGGGCCTTGATATCGGTGGATTCAGCGCCGGGTCATGGGAACGATTTGCTGGTATCACGCGCCACGTTTGAGGCGGAAAAAAGTATTCTCCGCCATATTGCAGAGGGAAAAGCGGCGGTGACGCCGCTGATGGCTAACGTCCCTGAGTCACATCTGGCGGGGCTGACGGCGGGGCAACAGGCGGCGACCCGCATGATCCTGGAGACACCCGATCGTTTTACCGTGGTACAAGGGTATGCCGGCGTCGGGAAAACGACCCAGTTCCGCGCCGTGATGTCGGCCATCGCCACTCTGCCGGAGACGGCGCGCCCCCGGGTGGTGGGGTTGGGGCCGACGCATCGGGCGGTGGGCGAGATGCTGGCGGCGGGCGTTGAGTCACAAACCCTGGCTTCCTTCCTGTTTGATACCCGTCAGGCCCAACAGCAAGGTGAAGTGGCGGATTTTTCCAATACGCTGTTTTTGATCGATGAAAGCTCGATGCTGGGTAACAGCGATATGGCCAGCGCTTATGCCTTGATTGCCGCTGGGGGCGGACGCGCAGTGGCCAGTGGTGATACGGATCAGCTGCAGGCTATTGCACCTGGACAGCCGTTTCATTTGCAACAGACGCGCAGTGCGGCGGATGTGGCCATCATGAAAGAGATTGTGCGGCAAACGCCCGAGTTGCGGCCGGCGGTCTATAGCCTGATTGCTCGTGATGTGGCGGGCGCATTGGAGACGGTAGAGCGGGTTAGCCCACAGCAGGTCCCCCGCCAGGCGCAGGCCTGGTTTCCGCCCAGCTCTGTCATGGAGATAAAGAAAGAGCCTGACGCATCACCGGATGGCGTTGACGTGGTATCGGCAACGTTGTCCCCAACCGTTCCGGCGACGCTCCATGATGCCATTGTGGCGGACTATCTCGGCCGGACACCCCAGGCACGAGACAATACGTTGATCATCACGCATTTGAACCAGGATCGGCGCGCAGTGAATGCCTTGATCCATGATGCGCGGGTGGCCAGCGGGGAGCTATCGGGCGGAGAGCGAACGCTGCCTATCCTGGTGAGCGCCAACATCCCGGAGGGAGCGTTGCGGCGTCTTAGCACCTGGAAAACGCATCAGGATACGCGCCCGCTCCTGGACAATACCTATCACCGTATTGTTGAGGTGGATGAAAAAAATCAGTTGGTGACCTTGCAGGATGAGACAGGGCGTCAGCGCGTCCTCTCCCCCCAGGAAGCGGTACGGGAGGGGGTCACGCTCTACCGGTCTGATACGATCACGGTCAGCGTCGGTGATCGTATGCGGTTTTCAAAAAGTGATAGTGAGCGAGGCTTTGTGGCCAACAGTACCTGGACGATCAGTGCGATAGAGGGTGACAGTGTCACCTTGACCAATGGCAATGCGACGCGGGTTGTTCATCCTGCTATCGATCAGGCAGAGCGCCATATTGATCTGGCCTATGCCATCACGGCACATGGTGCCCAAGGGGCGAGTGAATCCTTTGCCATTGCCCTTGAGGGGACAGCGGGCGGGCGTCGGCAGATGGTCAACCACGCTTCGGCTTACGTGGCCCTGTCGCGCGCCAAGCAGCATGTACAGGTTTATACCGATAACCGTGAGGCGTGGGTAACGGCTATCCAGAAAGCCGATCGCGGGGCAACAGCACATGAGATTTTACAACCCCGTGGCGAGCGTACTGCCGATAACGCGGCACGCCTGCTCGCGCAGGCCGTACCGTTGTCTGCGGGGGCGGCAGGGCGCGCAGTCTTGAAACAGGACGGATTGGATGCGGGCACCTCATTGGCCAGGTTTGTCGCACCCGGGCGAAAATACCCGCAGCCCCATGTGGCGTTTCCGGCATTTGATGAAAACGGCAAGGCGGCGGGCGCCTGGCTGAGTTCTTTATCGCAAGGGGATAAACCGGCTGCGGTGGTATTGCCGAGAGAGGGGCGTCTTTTTGGCAGTACAGCGGCACGGTTTGTCGCGTTACAGGCCAGTCGAAATGGCGAGAGCCGACTGGCCGCAGGCATTGAGGAGGGGGTAAAGCTGGCCGCCCGCTTTCCTGATGACGGCATTGTGGTTCGCCTGCAGGGGGAAGGGGTTCCCTGGAATCCGGGGGCGATGACCGGCGGGCGCGTTTGGGCTGATGCGGGGGAAACCGGACAAGGCATATCGGGGGAAGCAGCCAGGTTAGCGCCCGAGATCCTGGCCTTGCGCCAGTCGGAGGAGGCCGCGCGGGTCGCCCTGGAGAAGCAGGCCGAGAAAACGGCGCGGGAAATGCTGGGGCAAAAAGAGAAGCCCACGCCCGATGATGTGGCGCCAGAGAAAATGCGGCAGATTGTCGATGAGGTGGTCAAAGGCGGCGTCGAACAGGAACGGCACCCGGCGGATACGCTGCCGACCTTACCGGATCACCAACAGTCCGCCGTTGAGCGGGTTGCCGAGAATTTACAGCGGGAGCGCTTACAGCAGATGGAGCGTGAGCTGGTACGCGACAAGACCCTGGCCGGGGACTGACGCACCGCGATGCGGTTTGTCAGCCTGGGGAAACACCCCGATTAAAATCAGGGTGCCACCCCAGGCCAAGAGGAGACGTTCAATGAGAGTGGATGTGATGCCGTCAGTTTTTCAGGGATTGGCCTGTCGCTGGCAGTGGAGTGCTGGGCAATGTGATGTGCTCAAAGGGGTCGCATTATTGTTGATGGTGCTTGACCATGCTAACCAGATCTTTGGCTTGCACAGTGAGGTCATGCTGTGGCTGGGGCGCGGGGCCTTTCCGCTGTTTGGGCTGGTGTGGGGGTACAATCTGGCCAGGCATGCCGGCATACGCCAGTCGAATCTCAACGCCCTGTGGTGTTGGGCGATGATCGCCCAACCTGCGTATCTGTTGGCCGGGTTCCCGTGGTGGCAAGGGAATATCCTGTTTGTGTTCGCGGTCACCGGGCAAGCCTTACGCTGGTTTGAGCAACGACAGGGGATCAAGGGGGTACTGGCAGCGACAGGGCTTACCCTGATTTGGCTTCCCTTCTCTCTGACAAGCTATGATCTGGCGGGCGTCGTGATGTTAGTGGCCTGCCGCTACCTTTTTGTGCCAATGGCGGCAGCGGAGCGCCGGCTGGTTGCCCTGCTGTGGGGACTGAGTGTTCTGATGTTGAATGTTAATATCAGTTGGGCAGCGGCGGTGAGTGGCCTGGTGCTGAGTGTAGCTGCCGCGCAGGGGGGCCTGCGATGGTCTGGTCAAGAGCGGTTTTGGCCCTCACATTTTTTTGTGGTGACATATACGGTACATCTGGCTGTATTGAGTTGTGTGGCCAGTGTGATGTGAACAGGGAGATAAGATGAATACAGAGAAGCGGCCAACATTGAGTCTGAAGCGTAAACGACCCGTTGAAGAAACACCTGCAGTGACATCGGATACCGCCCCGGTGGTTGTCCATCGTAAGAAAGTGGTGGTGGTGAACACGCCACCTCCCTGGAAGGTGAAGAAGCAGAAACTGGCGGCACAAAAGCAGGCGAAAGAGGCAAAACGGGCGCCAGCAAAAGCGCCGACTCTCACCCCGCCACCCGCAGCCCCGGCCAAGCAGGATAAAAAATGCCCACCGAAGCCGCCGAAAGGGGTGGTATTGATGCCATTGGCGGAGGCCGTTGCCCTGATGAAACCCCACTGGCCTGGGCTGTTTGAGGGGGACAAGCCGCGTTTGCTGCAAGTCGGGTTACGGGATGCGTTGCTGGCCGACATTGCTACGCGCGCGCTGCCCTTGTCACGCAAACAGCTGCGCCGTTGCCTGAAACGTATTACGCGCTCGACGACCTATTTGCGCAGTATGGTTGTCGGAGCTTCCCGCTATGGCATTGATGGCCAGCCGGTTGCCACGATCACGGAGGAGGAACAACAGTACGCGTGTGCCCGGATTGAATCCTATCAACGGCGAAAATCAACACCTGCTAACAGCATTTAGTTCTATTTATATTTTATAAAATTGTGTTCGCGCCCTGATTTTATATCGGGGAGTGAACGCAATTGAACAACCGCAGGGCGTTAGTCTTTTTGCATTTTACAAAATGTAAGTTTTCATAATGAAATTATTACTGCCGTTATTTTATGGTTGCCATTATCGCTTTATTATTTGGCGACAAGATAGCGACTGCATGCAAATAGTGGCCAATCGGAGAATAATCGTGTTTTTTATCTTCTTAGGGCTTGCCCTATTCATTTTATTATTTATCATCTGGCTATCGGTGCAAGGCAGAAAGCAGGCTCATCCCTTATTACGCGCTCTGCTGGCGGCGGGTATCAAGCCGAAAGAATCGGATAGATTACTGTTCCTTTACGGCCAAGCCACAATTGATGACCGCGCGTGAATATGCCTTCTTTTCCGCGTTATCGCCGGCGACTGGCGCACATCACTGGTATTTTTGTCTCCAGGTTCGTGTCGCCGATATTGTTGAGGTTTCGTCAACCTGGAAAAAAGGTAGCCGTCAATGGTGGTGTTTATTCCGGCTTATTTCACAGTGGCATTGTGATGTCGTGGTTATTGAGCGAAAAACAGGTCACATTATTGCGGCGATTGAGCTGGATGATGCAACGCATCAACAAGCAAAGCGTATACGGCGCGATATCGTGCTCAACGAAATTTTTCGTCAGGCACAGATACCGTTATGGCGAGGAGATGATCCCGAGGTACTCGTCCAGCATGTACACCATTATCTTCAGGCTCGAACGACTGCCAGGTGATGCCGCCTTTTATGCATCATTCTGATCCTGTTGCCGTCTGTACGCCAAAACAGACCGAAAACAGGTTAATTTTTTGGGTTGTCTGTAGTATTCTTGCGAGAAGCGCTGTTTCTGCCCCCTCATCATCACTGATGATGAGGGGCGAGGGCAGGATACAGACAGACGAATTCATGGCGGGCCACGCCGCAAGGTGGCAGGGAGCTGGTGAGGGGGACGTTACTCCGCGCCAGAAAAGCGAAAACCCCGATAATCTTCCCAGGTTTGGCGACTAGAAGAAGACTAACGGGGCTCACTACAATGCTGCATAGAAGCTGTTGCTCTATGCAGGGAGTATAAAGCCATGCTCGGAAAACTGCAATCCTTTCTGTGCTCCGTACTCTGTCCGCGCAACATAAGCGCAGGGCGGGGTGTATAGCAACCTTTCTCCGTCGATTGCCGATAACCTGTCCCACTCGCCAAATCGGCGGGGTGCGGCCAATGCGGCCCGTAAGGGACAGCCTAAAATCCATCGCCGCTATCAGCCGAAACTGTGTTGTGCCGTTTCGCGTGGTATGGCGTCAAAAGTCGTGGCACGGATTAGCCGTCACGATTGGAATCGCAATGGCGATCTGATTGCCCTGCGCCAGCGGGGATATATTCCCTATGCCTATCGTCATGATCCGAATTTTGTGCCCAAACCGATGCGGATCAGCACACGCTCAGAGAGCCGTGAAGCGTTAACGGTTCTCTCCCAGGCATTGGCTGCACACACGGATTACAACCCGGATAGCGACTATCCCTTCGAAGTGATGGTACCGTTTGAGCAAATCGCCTCGGCGATGGGGGTACTGCACGTTTACGAGAGCGGTCGCAAAGCTTACGACGTTGCCTTGCATGCCCTCTCGGTGATGGAGCAGCTGGGCTATGTCATTGTGCTGCATACCCAGGACAGCGACAGTGGCCAGAACAAGCCGCTGCGTATCTGGCTATCCGAGACGTTCTTTACTTCGCGCGGTATCCAGGTCGATGAAATACGTGACTGGCTGGGCAAATTCAAGCGTTGGGCGATGAAGAACGGTCTGACGGAGACACTGCGCCAACGCTATGAAAAACACCTGGTGCACATTGAGCGTATCGGTATTGACCTGAAATCCCGTCACTCATTGCGTAACCGGCTGCGCCAAATCAAGCGCTGGGTGGTCAGCCCGGACTTGGCACGGGATAAGGCTCAGGCTGTGGCCACGATAGAGCAAACCTTGGCGCAACGCTCGGCGCTGGAGCAACAATTGGATGAGACCAACCAGAACATCCGGCAGCTGGCCAAGCGGAAAACGCACAGCTACTATCAGCAGTTTACGCAGTGGTCGATCACCGGCGCGATGACGCCAATCCAGTTGCTGCAGCTACAGGAAATCCTTAAACGTGAGTACCCTGGACTGCTGCAGCAGGACGCGGAGGCGTTCTACAAGTTGCTGCTTGAGCGTACCGGTGCCTTTAAAATCTAAACCTTCCCCCCCCCTTTAATCCGTCGAGTTTTCGTCTATCAACGCGAGGCCCTCGCTTGCCCTGTAGTTGATAAATAGCACGGATTTTGAGCGTTATTCACCCCCTCTCTCTTCGATATTCACAGATTTTCGGTGATGGCCAACTTGGCCTACCCCTATAGCACAGGAAATAAACAGTTAAATTCGAAGTAACAGATTAACTTCGAAGAGGTACCCAATATCATCGTTAATTTCGAACGTTGTTTCTGAACAAAAGCCCTTTTTAAAAAAGGGAGTAAGCATCGAGCTAGCCTTACGGCTGCTCTCGATGGTAGCTCCCTCGTTTCACTCGGGCACAAACCCTTCCCTGGCAACACCAAAGCCAACCGGCAACAACATCTAAAAAGTACCTCCCATCGCGTTGCGATGGGCCCCAAACTCAGCCTAGCTAAACACCACCGCCAAACTCACCATCAGTACCGCGCCCAGCAGAAACACCAACGCCCATCCCACCACTGAAAAGCGACGGCGCCCCGGCCCTCTGGGCCGGGATGATGTCGCTTTTAATAATGGATGTTGTAACTAAAATTAATCGCTGCTGTTAGGAATACTGCGCCTGAAAAGTTCGGTATAACACGCCCGTAAGCGGCCCTAACGGCCCGCTAACGCGGAGATACGCCCCGACTACGGCTACGCCTTGTCGTGACCACTCCGACGGCGCACATTCACATCTACGCTCTCTGTTAGCGGATTATGGCTTTACAGGGCAAGGGATGGGTAAGGTGAAACCTATCAAGACAGTAACCGGCTGCGCCGGGCGACGGCGCCAGTCACTGACAGTGTTCTATTCAACATCTGTTGGCGCCTCCATGCCGCTTTGCGGCATTCAAAGATGCTACTTGCGCACGGCTCACCCATTGGATCAAGGGGTTGACTGAACGCTCCCTCCCATTCACATCGGTTGAAATTTTGATTGCAATCAAATTAATTGCATTGACAGCTAACTATCGTAGAGCTAGCATCAATACTGTACATAAACACATGTGTTTATGTACAGTATTGATTTTTGGTTTTTATATGTCAAAGAGGAATCGTTATGAGTGGAAATGGGGGCAATAATGCTCACGGTAATGCTTTTGGTGGAGGCCGAAACCCTGGTGGTGGAGATAGAGGGTCCACTGGTGGGTACGATGGGAAGAATTTAGGCGGGCATACTCGTGATAATGGTGATGGTACCTCAACGACAACAGATCATCGAGGCTCTATTACTCATTATGGTGGACGGGAACGTCCCGATGCCGGATGGAGTCGGGGTGGAAATGGTGGTGATAAAGATCACGCTAGCTCTGGCGTTAATCTGTCATTATTCCCTGAGGCTCAAGCCAATGTCGCTTATGGCGTGCCGATGAATATTTCTCTTATTGATGGTATGTGGGGATTTTCTCTGTTTCGTACTGCACCAATTCAGAAAGCTTTATTGGACGCAATGGCAAAGCTGGAGCAGGGTTTAGTTGCAGGTCTGCCTTATGCTGGGCGATTAATGGGGGTAACTTTTGGTGTGTTAATCCCCTCTGAAATCGCAAAAGATGATCCTAATATGATGTCTCAAATTATGACATCTCTTCCGGCAGATAAAGTGTTAGATGCACCACTGGCACCCTCATTACCTCTACAGCCGGCTACTGTTCGGGTAAAAAATCGGGTGGCGGATATCATTCAGGATGAAAAGCAAAAGCTGGCAGTGGTAGCTGGTGTACCAATGAGTGTCCCTGTGGTTGAAGCTAAGCCAACCTCCCGTCCTGGTGTTTTTATAGCCAGTATTGTACCTGGTAAGCCGGATATCCATCTGAGTATTAAGAATAATACGCCTGTATCCGTTAGCCAGCCTAAAGGCATTCCTACTGAACGGGGTGATGAAAAAGCTGTGGGGTTTAGTGCGGGAGGGAACACCCATGATGCAGTGATCCGCTTTCCCGATAATAGTAATGTTAAACCGATTTATGTTTCCGTATCAGATGTGCTAACACCTGAACAAGTAAAACTGCGTGAGGCGGAAGATCGACGTCGTCAACAGATGTGGAATGCATCTTATCCTCTTGAGGCCGCAAAGCATGACCTGGCTATTGCAAATGATGAGCTTCGTCGGGCAAGGGAGAATGTTACTAGCCAACAGCGTGAACTGGAGCGGGTCAGAAATGAACCTGATGTAAAGTCATGGAATGATCCATCAAAATACCCCATTGTTTCAGAAGGAACAATTCCTTTTAAAACATCGTATTATAGTGGCACAATTCGTACTGTTGGACAGATTAATACGATACAAGATCGTGATAAACTGATCTCACAAGGGGCGCAAGCATTTGGGTGGGATTTTAATGAAGGTAACCCTGATAAAGATTCACGAGAGGCATCTCGACAAGCTCTTGAAGGGCAATTAATCGAGTACGGAAAAATCCGAAATAGGTTAATTGTTGCCAAGGATAAATTGACATTAGCGGAGCAAGCGTTATCTCATGCATTAGAGAATCGCAGAGAAAAGGAAGGGAAGAAAAAAGCTGCGGAAAATAAAGTTAATGAGGAGAAGAAAAAACCTCGAAAAGGGCTTAAGGATTATGGTCATGATTATTACCCTGATCCAGAAACAAAAGATATTCATGGATTAGGCGAATTGCAAGAGGGCAAACCTAAAACACCAAAACAAAACGGAGGAGGGAAGCGAGCTAGGTGGTATGGCGATAAAGGGCGTAAAATCTATGAATGGGACTCTCGGCATGGTGAGTTAGAAGGATATCGTGCCAGTGATGGTGAACACTTAGGCTCCTTTGATCATAAGACAGGGAAACAGTTAAAATCTCCTGATCCTAAACGCAATATTAAAAAATATCTTTGAGAGGAAATTATGGGACTAAAATTACATATTCATTGGTTTGATAAAAAAACAGAAGAGTTTAAAGGGGGAGAGTATTCAAAGGATTTTGGTGATGATGGTTCTATCATTGAGAGTTTAGGTCTCCCTTTGGAAGATAATATAAATAATGGATGGTTTAATGTTGAGCAGTCATGGGTTTCAATATTGCAGCCACATTTTAAAAATGTAATTGATATTAACCAATTTGACTATTTTATCTCTTTTGTATATCGAGATGGAGTTTGGTGATCTTATTAGTAATTAATAATTGATAAACAAACTACCAGTAATCAAGGATGAATGCTGGTAGCTATACTAATAAGGAGATTTATGAGGAAAAAGAAAGTTGTTTTTTTATATCTTTTATAATGTTGGGATTTCTTCTTGCAGCTTGTCAGGCAAACTATATTCATGATATTCAAGGAGGAACAGTAGCCCCATCATCCTCTTCTGTTGTTACCGGTATTAAGTCCCAGTAGAAATAGAATTCACAGCATGGTGAGATGGAAGGGTATCGTTCGAGCGATGGTGAGCATTTAGGCTCTTTTGACCATAAGACTGGTAAGCAGTTAAAGTCTCCCGATCCTAAACGTAATATTAAAAAATATCTTTGAGAGGTAAATATGGGTCTTAAATTACGTTTGACATGGTTTGATAAGAAGACAAGCGATTTTAAAGGTGAGGAGTATTCTAAAGATTTTGGTGATGATGGGGCTGTCATTGAAAGTCTGGGGATGCCTTTAAAGGATAATATTAATAATGGTGAGTTTGATTTGAAGAAAGAATGGGTTGCTTTACTACAGCCATTTTTTAAAAATCAAATAAAGCCTGATTTGGATAATTATTATATAGCTTTTGATTATCGGGATGGAAATTGGTGATCCCATTAGCAATTAATAATTGATGAGCAAGCTACCAGTAATCAAGGATGAATGCTGGTAGCTATATCAATAAGGAAATTTATGAGAAAAAAGAAATTTATTTTTTTATATTATTTGCAACGTTAGGTTTTCTTCTTTCAGCCTGTCAGGCAAACTATATTCATGATATTCAAGGAGGAACGGTAGCCCCATCATCCTCTTCTGATATGGCCGGTATCAAGTGCCAGTAGAAATAGGATTCACAACATGGTGAGATAGAAGGGTATCGTTCGAACAATGATCGAGTATTGGGGGCCGCTTGGAAAATGGAGAAAATCGTACTCTAAGTCGGATAGAGGTCGTAGCGGTCTGAGCTACCCCCTCCAAAGGATGGCTCGCTCGTCCGGGTCGTTGTGATTTTTGGGTTTGATAATATGGCCGCCCGCTATCTGCAGGCAGGGTAAAATGTTAATATACCTGAATGAAAAAACATCCAGCGACTCCTCACGACAGCGTATTCAAGGCGTTCCTCACTCACCCCGAGACCGCCCGGGATTTTCTGTCTATTCATCTGCCGCCGGCACTGCGGGAAATCTGTGACCTCGATACGCTGCAACTGGCTCCCGGTTCGTTTGTCGAAGAGAGCTTGCGCCCGTATTACAGTGATGTGTTGTACACCCTGAAGACCCAGGGTGGGGACGGTTTTATCTATACATTGATCGAGCATCAATCCCGACCGGACAAGCACATGGCATTTCGCTTGATGCGTTATGCGATTGCTGCCATGCAACAACACCTCGATGCCGGCCACGACACATTGCCTCTGGTGATACCCATCCTGTTCTACCAAGGGCAGACGTCACCGTATCCCTACAGCCTGTCCTGGTTACAGGAGTTTGCCAACCCGGCGTTGGCCAGGCAGCTATACTGCGGTGATTTCCCGTTGGTGGATATCACCGTCATCCCGGATGACGAGATCATGCAGCACAAGCGCATCGCCTTGCTGGAGCTGCTGCAGAAGCATATCCGGCAGCGTGACCTGGCTGAGTTGCTAAACCAGGTGGTCACATTACTGTTGGCAGGCTACACTACCGAAAAGCAGGTGCGCACCCTGATGAACTACATGTTCCAGGTCGGGGAGACACAAAACCCGGAGGCCCTGCTAACCACCCTGGCATCGCAAGTGCCGCAACATGGAGACACGCTGATGACCATCGCTGAACAACTTGAACAGAAAGGCATGCAGAAAGGCATTCACAAAGGCCGTCAGGAAGGCCGTCAGGAAGGCCGCCAAGAGGCTCAGCGCGAAATGGCGCGCAACATGCTGGCTATCGGTATAGATCACGCTACGATTATGCAGGTGACCGGTTTAACAGCCGCTGAGCTCGAGCAGGTTCGACATTAATATAATATGCCGCCGAGGTATTTTTCCTCTCCCTTGCTTTACTGTTGGGGAGAGGGACCGGCTAACTCAGAAAAAACACAGTAAGACGCAAGGAGGTCCTCATCGTGTATACTCGGTATACCCCCTTATCTCCCCATCAGCAACGTGCACGACGCGCTGTTATTCTCGAGCGAGAGGGCTATTTCTGCGCAGCAGCAGAGGCTTGGCGTGATGTGGCTGCGCAAGCCTGTGTTCACAGCGCGACCGGGGTCAACAGATCCGTGGTCTGTCTCGGGTTGTCTCAGAAAACAGAAAGTAAAGCACGTTAAGCTGGTTGCCGGGTTGCTCTCCAAACCTTAAGATTCTGCGCAAATGTTCCTGTTGGTCCGGAAAGCATCAACAGCCTGTACAAGGCGAAGGTGATACATCGAAAAAGTTGGGAAACCCGGCAGGAAGTAAAGCTGGCCCTGGGTGGACTGGTACAACAATCGCAGGTTGATGGCGCGGCTCGGTCATATCTCCCCCCCCAGTGGCTGAAGCGGAAAAAGTGTATTATGCATCAGTCGTGAACCCGGTTCTGGCAGCCTTAGTTCACAGACAAAACACGCTACCGGAATACAAGTACAAATTTATTGCCTCCTACTGACGGGGTATTTCAAAGCCAAACACGCCTTCTTTCGTTTTTCACTAAAGAACGAGGAAAATGATTTCGATTTTGTGGTTCAGCGTTACTTTTGTGAGATATTCCCCATCGACAAAACCATTACCATTCATGGATAATATGTCCAGCGTAAGCTTATTATAGAAGAAGATATATCATATCTTTATTGAGTTCGCAGTCATATTCAGTAGGTGAATCCTAACCAGAGATAGACGGCCAGCACAAGACTCGCGGTTAATACCGCATACGGCATCTGGGTACGGATATGCTCAATATGGTCACAGTCTGTCGCCATCGATGCTACAATGGCATCACTGGAGATAGGGGAAGTCATATCTCCAAAGATAGACCCGGAGATAGCGGCACCAATCATATATTCCGGCGGCATACCGACAGACAGACCCAGCTGCACACCAATTGGGATCATTATGGCGAATGTGCCCCAGGAGGTACCTGTTGCCAGTGACATAATGGCACTGATCAGGAAGATAAAGCCGACAGAGAAGCCTGGTGCGATAACGCCGGATGTCACCTGGGCAATGTAGGCACCGGTGTTGAGGTCAGAAGACACTGAGCCCATCAGGAAGGCGAGGATCATAACCGAACTGATTTTAATCATATTGGCATAGCCGATATAAAGCTCTTTAAAGAAGGTATCCACACTCATCACACGGCGCGCAAGGAACCAGACAAATGACACCGCCGTACCGAACATCACGCCCCAGTAAACCGAGGTGGAACCACTGCCTTTACTGAACTCGCCGTCTCCGGTGATATACAGTGCCACCGGCACCATTAGAATGGTAGAGAGGATCGGAATAAAGAAGTTCAGTGAAGTATGGCAGTTTGGATGATCGATAATGTCTTTATCATCTTCCGGCTCTTCATGAGTCTCTTCCGGGGTGCTGGCGATAACATCCACTGAGCTGATAAGCGCCTGCGCACGCATTTCTGCTTTGCGCATCGCTCCCCAGGAGACATTACTGAAGATATAGAACAAAATGCTGGCGAGTGAGAACCAGGCCATTATGTTGTAAATCATGGAATGTGCCAGGATATCAAACGGTTCGCCAGTGATCAGCCCCTGAGAGATCTGCACACCGATAACCCCCATCATTGCTGCACCCCAGCCATTGATCATGGCGGAAGAACAAACAGACACACAGGCAGTCTGGATGAGGTAAGACATTTTTTCCGGCGATACGCCGTATTTTTTCGCCAGTGCTTTGGTGGATGCACCGGAAACCAGCTGGTTAATCGAACTTTCGATAAAAGTCAGTGAGGTGATAATCACCGCCAGCAACTGTACCCCTCTGCGGTCTTTGATAATCTGTGTTTTGTGGGTCAGCAGGCAGACAAGCGCCCGCACACCGCCGGTCACCACGACCAGCCGTATGATCCCGCCAATCATCAGCATAAAGATGATGGTATTGGCGTTGCCTGATGATTTAAAGACATCAATAATCCCCTCGAGGGTCGCGCGGATCCCCAGTAATAGATTGTGATCATGAATAACAGTAAAGCCAACAAGTATCCCGATCAGCAGTGATAAAATCACCTGACGGGTACAGATGGCCAGAATAATTGTGACGACCGGGGTAATGACCGTCCAGATACCATAGCCCTGCATACGCTTTCTCTTTTATTATTGTGGTAGTGATGCTGTGTCAGGTCAAAGCCTGCTGTAAGTCAGCCAGTAAATCGCCGATATCTTCGATGCCGACAGACAAACGCAGTGTGCTGTCAAAAACACCGATGGATTCGCGCTCTTCGTGGGTCATGGAGCCGTGGGACATAGTCGCGGAGTGATTCACCATGCTTTCCACGCCGCCCAGCGATTCGGCGAGCACAAAATAGCGAAGCTTTTTCACAAAGGCTTCGGCCTCTGCGAGGCCACCTTTCAGCTGAATAGTGACTACGGCACCGCCGGTGCGCATCTGTTTTTTGCATAATGCATACTGCGGGTGATCTTTCAGGCCCGGGTAAAACACCTTCTCAATTTTGTCGTGACCGGACAGGAATTCCGCCACCGCCAGTGCATTGCTGCACTGTGCCGCCATACGCAGTACTAGGGTTTTCAGGCCGCGCAGGGCTAGATAGGCATCAAACGGTGAGGCAATAGCGCCGGTGGTGGTTTTCAGAAAATTCAGTTTTTCTGCGAGGTCGTTACGGTTGGTGATGACTGCACCGCCGATTAAATCAGAGTGACCGCCGATATATTTACTGGAGGAAACCATAATCAGATCCGCCCCCATGGTCAGTGGCTTCTGGTTCCACGGTGTCGCAAAGGTATTATCAATACAAGTCACGATATTGTGTTCTTTGGCCAGGCCGCAGATGGCTTCGATATCAACCAGTTCAAGTAACGGGTTGGTCGGGCTTTCTATCCAGATCAGACGGGTATTATTTTTGATTTTGTTGCGTACTGCCGCTAAATCATTAAGATCAACATAATCAAACTCATGGCCGCAGTTTTCTTTTGCCACGCGTTCAAACAGGCGGAAAGTACCACCGTACACACCTTTCATCGCAATAATATGAGAGCCCTGCGGGAAGATATTCAGCACCAGTGCTGCGGCGGCCACACCGGAGGCGGTTGCAGTGGCGTAAGTGCCTTCCTCAATATCGGCAAGCAGTGTTTCATAGGTGTGGCGGGTCGGGTTACTGACGCGGGAATAGACGTATTCACCGTGTTCGCTCAGGCTGGTTTGTACAAAAGTACTGGCGGTTGTGATCGCCGGAAAAATAGCATGGTTAACTTTATCCTGCTGCTGTCCACCGTGGATCAGCACAGTAGCAATTTTCTTACTCATAGTTGGTGTCCTGTAAAATATGCGATGAATATTTAATGGTTATTGTAATGACCGGATAATGGCACAGGTAGTCAAAAAAAATTTTCTAAAAAAATTCCGCAACTGCAGGCGGCAGAGAATAAATTTCTCCCTTATAAAATAAGCCTTATATATCAGTACATTGTATGTTTTGTGTAAGTGAGATGAGAATCACATTATGAATAATAAGGTTATTGTTTTATTTTGTGGTCAAAAAAACGGGTTGATTCTGCCCGGTTTCAGAGAGTTATGGTTATTTGTGGTGTATGGGGATTCGCAGAAGGCAGTGTGTGTCAAGGCGGTTGTCGCCTCAGTTAATTGGGGGGCCTAGGGAAACGGGAAAATCGTACGCTAAGCGAGTTCAGAGGCTGGAATCCAGCGACATAGCGTAGGAACGGACACGCCAAGGTTCTTGGTTGACTCGCTCTTACTGTTGGTCATTTTTGGCTTGTGGCCACCTTTGCGGCCGAGCTGTCTAGCAACTTCTAGACCAGCCCGGGTTCGTTCGACGGTCAGGTCTCGTTCCATCTCTGCGAAGCTTGTCATGACATGGAAAAAGAGTCGGTGCGGCTCCTGAACTGGATATCCTGTTTATGCAGATCGCTAACTTAGTGAAAGGGTGGCTTCCTTTCCATCCGTGAGATCTCGCTGAGGCTAGGCCTGCAACTGTTCGCTCGGCAATCAGTTCACGCCTAAACTTGGCCAGCGCGGCAAAGCTCCCCAAAATAAGCTTGCCAGCAGCTGTTGTGGTATCGATAGTCGCTCCGTGGCTGGTTGCAAAGTCTAGCGAATCACCGTCGCAGGAACATGCCCTTCAATAATCAGCTTCTCAGCCATAGCGATATAACAACTTGTTCGCTCTACCTAGTTGCTCGCGACATGCGTTTTCACAGTAAATTCTTCCTTTTCCATCGTCTGACCTCATAGAGAACAGCAGACGTAGTATACCGATTTATACAAATCAATCACCTGGTCGCCAGCAAAGGCCGGGAGAGGAGATGTAAGTAGAACAGCCATTAACAGTTTTTTTTCATATTTTCCTCTTAAAGATCCCGTCAGTGCCAGAGCTGGCAGGACGGACAATACATCAGGGGCGCCGTCCTTCGACGCCCCATCTGATTCAGGCGTTGAGTGACTTATGTCTATGCAGCCAGAGCAACTTATAAGCCGCTGGGAGGATGAACAGAGACAACAGAGGGGCGGTGATCATGCCACCAATCATCGGTGCTGCTATACGGCTCATCACCTCAGAACCCGCGCCGGTTCCCCACAGTATAGGTAACAGACCCGCGATAATAACGGCCACCGTCATGGCTTTTGGTCTTACACGAAGTACCGCACCATGGTACAGCGCCTCATCAAGTCCTTCAGCGGTGAACGTTTCTTGGCTGGACAACTCCGGGTGAGCCTCAATGGCATGACGCAGATACATCAGCATCACTACACCAAATTCAGCCGCAACGCCTGCGAGGGCAATAAATCCGGTTCCGGTCGCCACTGACATATGGAAGCCTTGCCAGTAAAGGAACCAAACTCCTCCGACCAGTGCAAAAGGCAGACTCATAAGGATCAGTACGGCTTCATCAACACGGCGGAACGCCAGGTAGAGTAGAACGAAAATGATCATGATGGTCATTGGCACCATCAATTTCAGCTTCTTATTGGCATGCTCCAGCAGTTCAAACTGCCCGGAGAAGGCCACACTGGTGCCTGGTTTTAAGGCCACTTTTTCGCTGATCGCGGCTTTGAGGTCATTGACCACCGATACCATGTCGCGGCCACGGGCATCAATATAGATCCAGTTGGTTGGTCGGGCATTTTCAGTTTTCAGCATACTTGGGCCAGAAACCACCTTCACTTCTGCAATATCGCCCAGGGTTATCTGCTGTTTCATTGGCGTAAGTATCGGCAACTGACGCAACATTTCAGGTCCATCACGATAACCCTGCGGGTAACGAATGTTGATGGGGTATCTGGCCACGCCTTCCACCACTTCCCCTACCTGAGCGCCACCAATCGCCGAGGTGATAAACAGCTGTACATCATCAATGCTCATCCCGTAGCGGGCTGCTTTTTCACGGTTAATATCGACGGTGACGTAGCGCCCACCTTCCAGACGTTCCGCCAAGGCAGAAGTTACACCCGGAACCGTTCTGGCGACTTCTTCAATCTGTTGTGCCGTCTGGTCAAGATCAGCCAGAACGGTTCCGGAGACTTTGATCCCTATCGGGCTTTTAATCCCCGTCGACAGCATATCGATACGGTTACGAATAGGTGGAACCCAGAGGTTAGCCAGGCCGGGTAAACGAACCGTTTTATCAAGCTCCTCGATAATTTTGTCGATAGTCATTCCTGGACGCCACTGATCTTCAGGTTTTAGCTGAATGGTAGTTTCCAGCATTTCCATTGGGGCTGAGTCTGTTGCAGTATCTGCTTTTCCTGACTTACCAAACACAGAGGCCACTTCAGGTACGGTTTTGATAAGCTTATCGGTCGTCTGCAGCAACGTCCGGGCCTGTGCGGGAGAAATGCCTGGCAGCGTGGACGGCATATACAGTAAATCGCCCTCGTTAATCTGAGGCAGAAATTCTCCGCCCACCTTACTGAGTGGCCAGGCGATGGTCAGGATCGATAATAAGGCGACGATCAGTGTCAGCTTCGGCCAGTGCAGAACCCGCAGCAGCAGGGGGTGATAGATCCTGATCAGGAATCTGTTCAGCGGGTTACTGGTTTCAGCCGGAATTTTCCCGCGGATCCAGAATCCCATCAGGATGGGGATCACCACAATCGCCAGAACTGCTGCCCCTGCCATTGAATAGGTTTTGGTGAAGGCCAGTGGACCAAACAGGCGGCCTTCCTGACCTTCAAGGGTAAAGATCGGGATAAATGACAGGGTAATGATCAGCAGACTGATGAACAGTGCCGGGCCCACCTCCACCGACGCGTCAGTGATGACCTTCCAGCGCGTGGTGTTATCAATTTTTTCGCCAGGGTGGAGATGATCCCACTCCTCCAGCTGTTTATGCGCATTTTCTATCATGACCACTGCGGCATCCACCATAGCGCCGACCGCAATAGCAATGCCGCCGAGCGACATGATATTGGCATTCATTCCCTGGAAGTGCATGACGATGAAAGCAATACACAATCCGAGTGGGAGAGAGATGATAGCGACCAGCGCAGAACGCAGATGCCAGAGGAACAGCGCACAGACCACGGCCACAACAATAAATTCTTCCAGCAGTTTATGGCTGAGGTTATCTATTGAGCGATCGATTAACTGGCTGCGGTCGTAGGTAGTCACCACTTCCACACCTTGCGGAAGACTTTTTTTCAGCGTGTTGAGCTTCTCTTTCACCGCAGATATAACGTCACGGGCATTCTTCCCGGAACGCAAAATAATCACCCCGCCGGCGACTTCACCCTCACCGTTCAGCTCTGCAATACCACGACGCATTTCAGGTCCAATCTGTACCCGAGCCACGTCTTTTAAATACACAGGAATGCCGTTTGCCCCCGCACTGAGGACAATGTTGTTGAAATCATTCAGGGACTGAAGATAACCGGTGGCGCGCACCATGTATTCGGTTTCGGCCAGTTCAACCGAGGAACCGCCGGCTTCCTGATTCGAGGCGTTGAGCGCGTTTTTGACCTGGGACAGGGTGATCCCGTACTGCGACAGTTTGATCGGATCCACCTGAACCTGATATTCCCGGACCATACCGCCAATGGAGGCGACCTCCGAAACGTTCGGAATGGTTTTTAACTCATATTTCAGGAACCAGTCCTGAAGCGAACGCAGTTCAGCTAAATTGTGCTTGCCGCTTTTATCAACAAGGGCATACTCGTAAATCCAGCCCACCCCGGTAGCGTCGGGACCAATTTCTGAGGTCACGCCTTTAGGTAATTTTCCCTGAGCCTGGTTCAGGTATTCCATCACGCGTGAGCGAGCCCAGTATTGATCGGTACCATCCTCGAAGATCACATACACATAGGAGTCACCAAACTGTGAAAATCCCCTGACCGTCTTCGCGCCCGGAACGGAAAGCATGGTTGTGGTCAGTGGGTAAGTGACCTGATTTTCGACAATCTGCGGTGCCTGACCCGGATAGCTGGTTTTAATAATGACCTGAACGTCAGAAAGGTCGGGTAAGGCATCAACAGGGGTATTCACAATGGTCCATGTTCCCCAGATACTCAGGAACAGTACCGCCATCATCACCAGAAAGCGGTTGGCCACTGAACGCCGGATAATCCATTCAATCATTGCGTTATCCTCAGTGACCTGCATGGGTATTGTCTGATGGCATCACCATACCCGGCGCCATCGGTGCAGGTTTATCCGCCTGGTGCATTCGTTCCAGGGCCCCGGAAATATTGGCCTCAGAGTCAATCAGGAACAGACCGTTCACCACCACGGACTCACCTTCAGAGAGTCCGCTGGCGATCCCGGTCTGATTCTGCGATTCATGCAGTATTTTGATGGATTTCGGGACAAACCGGCCTTTACCATCAACGGTAATGACATGCTGCTCCTTGCCTGTGTCAATCACCGCCTGTGAAGGGATCAGCAGCATTTCGCTGCTTTGGGTGTTCAGTTTCAGATAGGCACTCATCCCCGGCTTTAGCAGCTCATCCGGATTGCTCACCTGCAGACGGACCTGGAGGGTGCGGGTTGTAGAGTCTACGCTCGGTAAAATATTCCATTTTTTAATATTAAACGTTTTGTCAGGATACGCCGGAACTGAAATAGCAAACTGCGAGGTGTCCTTCAGAAGGTAAGCAATGGATTCCGGAACTGAAGCGCTGATCCAAACCGGATCCGTCCCCTGAATCTGGGCCACGACTTTGTCTTTTGAAATATTCATTCCGGTCCGCAGATCAAAGGCGGTGATGACCCCACTGATAGGTGCTTTAATGGTGAACCGTGTCTGGATTGTACGGGTGCTGCGCAGTCGCTGAATATCTTCTTCCGGCATACCGGCCAGACGCAGACGTTCAAGGCTCCCCTTCACCTGAACCTGGGTTCCTCCGGATCCCGATAACAACAGGTATTCGCTCTGTGCTTCCACCCACTCAGGGATGGTGATGTCAATCAGAGGTGCTCCTTTGCGGACCTTATCCCCAATCGTGAGCGGATAGACTTTTTCGACAAATCCGTCCGCACGCGCCTGCACGATAACGAACTGGTAATCGTTATAACTGACGTTAGCCGGAATCGTTTGAGTGTACTGTAAGTGCCCCTTGTTCACCTTCATGGTTTTCATACCCAGATTCTGCACCAACGACGGATCGATCCGGATGCCGTTGCCGTTCTGTACATCACCTTCATCGGCGTATTTGGGCACCAGATCCATATCCATAAACGGCGATTTGCCGGGCTTATCGAATTTGGTATCAGGCTTCATGGGATCGTACCAGAACAGAACCTTACGCTCCGTTGGCTGTGATGTCTGATGCCCGGCAGTATTAAAATGGGGATACACGGCCACGATCCCTCCAATGAGAAGGCTGCTAATCATTACTGCAGCGTATTTTAATTTTAAGGAAGCCATGACTGCTCCTGGTAAAGGAAATATAAACTCAACGGGTCATACAACATATAAAAGAAACCCGTCACAAGATTTTACTGTGATGGGTCTGAACCGGGTGACGAGATTATGGCTGCGTGACCTGGATATCCTGAAGCAGTGAGAGATTTCCCTGCTGTATAAAGGAAAAATTAACTTTGTTGCCTGGTTTGAGCGCCGTAATACCGTCATCCTGGGAGGTAAAGCGCATGGTCATGGCTGGCCAGCCAATGGACGGAATAGCGTCATGGGCAATTGTGATTTTTTTGTTCTGAAAATCAATATCTTTCACAATACCTGTGGCGCTGATGACCTGCTGTTCCGTTTTCATTTCGCCGTGCGACATCTGCATACCCTGGTGCAACTTCTCAGCCTGTACGGTCTGAGCCATCACCAGTGACAGCATACCGAAAAAGACGACTTTCATTGACTGACGCATATTGTGTACTCCTGACTAATTAAAAGAGATAAATTATTCAACCCAGCCGCCGCCGAGTGCGGTGAATAGTTTGATTTCATTGACCTGTTGAGAATATTTCAGATCAAGAATAGTTTGTTGAGTAGTAAATAATGAGCGCTCCGCATCTAGGACTTCGATATAGCTGACCGCGCCGTTTGAATATAAGCCACGGGCCCGCAGCAACGTTATTTTAAGCGAGTCAAGATAGCGTTCTTGTGCAGCGATTTGCCCACTGATGCTGTCCCGCAAGGACAGCGCATCGGCCACGTCTTTAAACGCGGTCTGAATTTTTTGTTCATAATTCACTACAGATTGCAGCTGACGCACTTTCGCCAGCGTCAGGTTGGCCTCATTGCGGCCCGCATTGAATACAGGAAGTTCGATTTTTGGCACGAAATTCCACATTCCACTCCCTGGCGTAAACAGGTTTGAGAGGTCAGAGCTACTGACTGACAGGCCGCTGGTCAAGCTGATGGATGGGAAGAATGCCGCTCTGGCTGCGCCGATGTTGGCATCGGCCGCTTTCAGCTGGTGTTCTGCTTCCATAATATCCGGCCTCTGGAGTAACACTTCTGAGGAAAGATTAGGCGGTAATTTAACGGGATTAAGATCGGCTGTTTCATCGGTCCGGGCAACTGGCAGGTCATTATAGATCCCGAGTAACAGCTGAAGTGCGTTGTTTGCCTGAGCCAGTTGCCCTTCACGGCTGGCAATTTCGGCGCGGGTGCTTTCTATCACCCCGCGCGCCTGTTCGAGAGCCAGTACCGTTGTGCTACCGGTGACGAGCTGTTGTTCAACAAAGGCATAGGATTGCTGGTAGTTTTGCAGCGCCTCGCGGGCGATCTTCAGCTGCGCCAGCGCAAGTTGCTGGTTGTAGTAACTTTGCGAGACGTTAGAAATCAGCAGAATATGGACATTTCGCTGCGCCTCCTGGCTGGCAAAATAATTCTGCCGATCGGCCTCGCTCATATTTTTCAGCTTGCCAAAGAAGTCCAGGTTAAAACTCAGATTCAGGCCCGCAGCATATTCTTTTGTCGTTGCACTACTGTCCTTTAATCCCCCCTGATAGCTGGCATTTGAGGACGTATCCAACTGCGGGTAGCGGTCTGCGTCAGTCACGTTGTATTGCGCCCGAGCTTCCTGGACTTTCAGGGTGGCCATTTTGAGGTCAGGGTTATTCCTCAACGCTTCAGCAATAAAACGCCGGGCCTGAGGATCGACGAAAAAGGTTTTCCAGCCGGTATCCTGATAGCCCGCGCTGGCGGGGACGAGGCTGTTACGGGAAAGAGAAAATTGTTGCGGTACAGGGAGTGCCGGGCGCTCGTATTCAGGTGCCAGTGATACACAGCCGGTCAGAATAAGCGCCGTACCGACCGCCAGTAGTTTTAATTTGAACATATCGTTTCCCGTCCAGGCTCGCCCGGAAAATCCTGCTGATAAATTATGATGGGGGTAGAGTAGCCGGGGGACTCTGTTGGCTTGGTGACAGGATAATGACAAAGCTGTCATTTTCTGTTTCAGTCGTTGATCTCGTTATTATGCTAACTAGAATGACTGGAAAATAGCCGATATCCGGAGAGAAGATGAAGATACTGATTGTTGAAGATGAGGCGAAAACCGGCGAGTTCCTGAGCAAGGGGCTGACGGAAGCCGGTTTTATCGTGGATTTAGCGGATAACGGCCTCACCGGATACCACTATGCCATGACGGCGGAATACGATCTTATCGTTCTGGATATTATGCTCCCTGACGTGAATGGTTGGGACATTGTCCGCATGTTGCGCGAGGCCAGTAAAGGAATGCCAATTCTGCTACTGACCGCACTCGGGACTATTGAACATCGGGTTAAAGGGTTGGAACTGGGGGCAGACGATTATTTGGTGAAACCTTTTGCTTTTGCCGAACTGCTGGCTCGGGTGAGGACATTGTTGCGCCGCGGGGCGGCGGTCATTACGGAAAGCCAGTTTCAGGTGGCAGATCTGACTATCGATCTGGTATCACGCAAAGTTAGTCGGGCAGGCCGGCGAATTACGCTGACGAGTAAAGAGTTTACCCTGCTTGAGTTTTTCGTCAGGCATCAGGGCGAAGTGCTCCCACGTTCGCTCATCGCTTCTCAGGTCTGGGACATGAACTTTGACAGTGATACCAATGCCATTGATGTCGCGGTGAAACGCCTGCGAGCGAAAATTGACAATGATTTCGAACCTAAACTCATTCAGACGGTTCGTGGCGTAGGTTATACCCTTGAGGTGCCGGATGAGGATTAAGGGTAAGCGCAGGCCTTTCTCACTCGAAGTCAGGCTGACTTTTCTCATCAGTCTGACCACACTTTTTACCTTCGCAATCTTTGCGGCCATCATGCTTATTTCTGTCCAAAATCATTTTGCGGAGCAGGACATAAGAAATCTGAAGCGAATCAACACAGCATTGACCGCCATTCTGGAAAATCCGCAGGAATCAGAACAGCAAAAAATCGATAAAATGAGCATCCTCCTCCCCAGTTATCGCCATATATCGGTGTTATTACTAGGGCCCGGGAACAAGGTCATCTATCGCTCACCAGACGGACTGGCGCTGATGCCAGCGATCAGTACTGCCGGGTTTACAGATGCCCAGTCTTCGGGTGAAGTTTTTGAGTGGTCTGATGGACGGATGCCACATGAAATAACCATGCGTGAAAATAAAAGTATGAGTCCGTCATCCTGGCGTATTATGGCATCCACCGTAAACACCCCTGATGGCATGAATATAAAAAACGATACCTTATTAATTGCGCTCTCTATAGACTTCCACTTACATTATCTCGATACACTTAAATATAATCTACTGCTAATTGCTTCGTTGATGAGTTTATTAATTATTCTGACAGTGTATTTTGCCGTTCATAAAGGACATCAGCCATTGCGTAATGTTAGCATGAAAATAAAAAACATTACCTCCGATAATCTGGATGTCCGTCTTGATCCTGCCCGCGTACCGATTGAACTCGAACAACTGGTGATATCCTTTAACAGCATGATTTCACGTATTGAGGATGTTTTTACCCGGCAGGCGAATTTTTCCGCTGATATTGCCCATGAGATAAGAACCCCTATTACTAACCTGGTGACCCAAACTGAGATAGCGTTAAGCCAGCAGCGCTCGGAAAAAGAGCTTGAAGACGTTCTCTATTCAAGTCTTGAAGAATACAACCGAATGGCAAAAATGGTCAGCGACATGCTGTTCCTAGCTCAGGCAGATAATAATCAGCTGATCCCAGAACAGATGCCCCTCGATCTGAAGGCCGAAACTATCAAATTGTTTGATTTCTTTGAAGCTTGGGCAGAAGAACGTGAAGTGGGACTGGTGCTGGATGGTGATAGCGGGATGGTGGAGGGAGACAGACTGATGCTCCGACAGGTTATTAATAATCTGCTGTCTAATGCTATTCGCTATACCTCGGCAGGGCATTCAGTGGCTGTCCATATCCAGGAAAATGCTGAATCGGTCGCGCTCACTGTGGAGAATCCGGGTACGCCCATCCCACAGGAGCACCTGCCCCACCTGTTTGACCGGTTTTACCGGGTGGATCCTTCGCGGCAGAGAAAGAGTGAAGGAAGTGGTATCGGACTTGCTATCGTAAAATCCATTGTAGTTGCGCATAAGGGAAAAATAAGCGTCGCCTCTGACCTGCATTCCACCCGCTTTATCCTCACATTGCCCCGGTTACACGCATAACAAATATGTACCTTTAATCGGATGCATTTCATTTAATTCAGTTAAATGACGAAATTGTCATTCTCCGGTCACGAACCAAACAGAATGATATTCATATAATCAGTGAAATCAGGGCAAGAACCTGTTTCATTATACCTTGATAATATTTAATCACTGAATTAATCAGGAACATCACATGAAAAAGATTATTATCACTGCTATTTCCATTGGTATTGCTTCTTCTGCCTGGGCTGCACAAACCACAATACCAGAAATGGATATGAGCCAGCATCAGCTGGCTATTATTGCCCATAACACGATGAACAACGGTAATTCAAATGCTCATCAGCAAATGGCAGACATGCACAAGAAAATGATGGGCGAACAGACGACGAACGCCAGTAAATCGCAATCTTTCTCCGCCATGAATGAACATCAGCAGGCGATAACAGTGCATGAGAATATGAACAACGGAAACGCTTTCGCACATCAACAAATGGTCAACGCCCATAAAAAAATGATGGGTACGCAGGCACCAACGGAAACCGTGAGCACTGCCAAACCATTTTCGTCCATGAACGAGCATGAGCAGGCTGCTGTGGTTCATGAGTTCACCAAAAACGGACAGTCTGGTGTGCATGAGTAGGAAGCGAAACAGCACCTACTGATGCAGGCTAATTAAAGTCAAAGTGATAGCCAATTCAGTCAACAGATTGGCATGTCTATTAGCATAGATATGCTATAAGGCATTTATCATATTGCGACCAGCCTGTAAGAAATTTTAATACTCAGTCAGGTATGCCCAAACTCTGATAGTTTGTCGGGTAGTACTGAACTCGCGTGCGACTGCACTGATGCTGGCGCCCGAGTTCAGTGATTCGACTATAGACTTTTTCTGTTCTTCATTAAAGGCTCCGCCACGGTTGAAATCACCTGTAGTTTGTCGTATACGTCGAGTGACTATATGCGACTATCAAGCAATGATGAATGTCAATCTGTTGTTTTGTAACGTGATGTATTGATTACTGCCGGAGTTAGCCTCTACTATTTACATCAAGATCATACCTCTGGTATGCGCGATGATCGTCCGGGACTTAATGGCTGTCTTGCAGAGGTACGCGAAGGTGCGCGTTGATAGTTTGGAAGGGCGTTGTTGAATAAATCGAACTTTTGCTGTGTTGAAGGATCAGAGCTCAGCTCCTCCCAACAACGCAGACGATGCCGTGGCAAAACAAAAATTTAAAATCATCAATTGGAAGACCTACAACAAGGCCCTCATCAACCGTGGCTCCCTCACTTTCTGGCTGGACGATGAGGCTATTCAGACCTGGTATGAGTCAGCAACGCCTTCATCCCGGGGAAGGCCTCTGCGCTATTCTGACCTTGCCATCACGATCGTCCTCGTGATTAAACGCGTATTCTGCCTCACCCTACGCGCCGCATAGGGCTTTATTGATTCCATTTTTACGCTGATGGACGTTCCGCTGCGCTGCCCGGATGATTACACCAACGTTAGCAAGCGGATAAAGTCAGTTGACATCAGTTTTAAAGCCCCCTCCCGGGGTGAGATAGCCCATCTGGTGATTGATTCAACAGGACTGAAAGTCTTCGGTGAGGGTGAATGGAAAGTCAAAAAACAGGGTAAAGAACGTCGTCGCATCTGGCGAAAACTGCACCTTGCAGTCGATGCTAAAACACATGAAATAATCTGCGCAGACCTTTCACTGAACAATGTCACGGACGCAGAGGCCTTTCCCGGGCTAATCCGGCAGACACACAGAAAAATCAGGTCAGCGGCTACAGACGGAGCTTACGACACACGGTTATGTCACGATGAACTGCGCCGAAAGAAAATTAGTGCCCTCATCCCTCCCCCCGAAAGGGGGCCGGTTACTGGCCCGGAGAATATGCAGACTGCAACCGTGCTGTGGCTAATCAGCATCTGAGCGGGAGTAATGCCCGGTGGAAATGGACAACAGATTACAAACGTCACTCGATAGCGGAAACGGCGATGTACAGGGTGAAATAGCTATTCGGAGATTCATTGACGCTGCGTGATTATGATGGGCAGGTTGCGGAGGCTATGGCCATGGTGCATGCACTGAACAAAATGACGAAGGCAGGTATGCCAGAAAGCGTTCATATTACCTGAAAACACGATCCGCTACGGGGACCCTTGCCCGAAACCTGATTTATTCAACAACGCCGTGTGTTTGTGTTCATATTTACATTTATGTTTGAGTGATTTTTAACCCTCCCTCCACCCTGTGAATTTTTTTGCGTAATTGATTTCGTTTTTTTCACAAAAGTGCCTAATGAGGAGGAGGTGTGTATGTCTTAACTTCAATTATTGCCACGATTGTTTGTTTTTTGTTTGTTTTTTGTCAAAAAAATAAATAGTGTTTTGTGCTTAAAATAGTAATTTTTATAGTTATTTTTTAGGTGTTATTCCGTATTTCCGAGTTGGTATTAGAATATTTATTTAAATTGTCATTTTTATGGTCTTTTTTATGTGAGTGAAGATGTGACACTTCCGGTGACTTCAATTGGTTGACAAAACTTCAAATGGTGAGGCAGTTTATTGTGGCGCGGAGCGGTGGGGGGTATGTTTTTGCGTAACTGAATTGAGGCTTACCTGGTGAAAAAAAATACATCTACATCTACATCTAAGGTGCTTTTGCTAGCCTTGGCAGCATACAGTTTCTTTTATAACTTTGCCGCAGCCAATGTATTTGAAAATAAAAGTTCAGATACTATGGTTTCCACAACAAATTTTGGAATCGTGTTAAACAAGGCTAAGGTTATTTATAATCAAGGCGACAATGGGCAAACACTGACGGTTGATAATCCTCGTAGCTATCCTGTGCTTGTTCAATCCTCTGTTCTTAACAGTGATAAAGAAAAATCAAATAAATTTATTGTCACGCCACCGTTATTTAGACTGGAGCCTAAAGAGACTGATTTAATTCAAATTGTTTACTCTGGCGGAGAGTTTCCTTCTAATAAGGAGAGTTTGAATTGGCTATGCGTCAAAGGCGTTCCGCCAAAAGGCGGGGAGTTATGGAACCCTCAAAGTGAGGGTGGTAGTAAAAATAAACTGAATATAAATATATTAATAGCGGTTGATAATTGTATAAAACTAATTTATAGACCGCAATCAGTTCAGGGGAAACCATCAGACCAGGTCGGGGAGCTTAAGTGGCGTTTGGTTGGGCGTAAGCTCGTCGTTGATAATCCAACCCCGTTTGTCATGAGTATAACTGACTTAAAACTAAATGGTGTTGCAATTAATAGTGGGTATGTAAACCCTATGAGTTCTACATCTTTTGAACTTCCTAGTGAGGGGGCAAAACCAGGAAAACTATCTTGGTCGATTGTAGGTGATCTTGGAAATGTAAGTAAAGGGTGGAATTATATAGTGAAATAATAACCAGATTTTTTCATGAGTTAGAAGTGTTAGATTTATGAATTATTTTAAAGTGGCATTATCATTTGTTATTGGTTTGGTGTCCACGCATTCCTTTGCGTCGGAATATTACTTTGATCCAGCAATGATTGATGGAGTAAGTGGAAGTGATGTGTCTTTATTGAACCGAGGATTGCCGCTACCAGGTTGGTATTATGTGTCTGTTTATGTGAACGGAAAACTTGTTTCGCACCAATCGTTATTATTTAAATATGGATCGTCAAAGAATGATAGTCAACTAGTGCCATGCTTAAGCTTAAATGACTTAAAGGAATATGGCATAGATACATCGGAACTAACTCATGGCAAAAACAATAAAATTAACAATGTTACGCATAAGAAAAGCGTATCATGTGTTCGCATTAGTTCTCTGCGAGATGTGAGTATTTCATCTGATATTAAGCATCAGCAAGTTAATATCTTTGTTCCAAGAAATTACTTACTGAATGATGCTGTCAGTGGTATGGCCCCTGAGGGAATTTGGGATGATGGCTTGTCTGCTTTTGTACTCGGATATGATGTAAATACTCAGTGGGTTAAGGTTAGAGGGCAGAGAGATGCATCACATACATCAAAGTTCATTCAGTTACAACCTGGTATAAATATAGGTTCTTGGCGAATAAGAAATAATCTTTCGTGGGTGAACACTAAAAACAATGGTGGATGGCAAACGTTATATTCTTATGCAGAACGAGGGGTAAATAGTATTAAAAGTCGTTTTGTGGTTGGCGATAGTTACTCATCAGGAACTGTATTTGATAGTATTCCGTTTCGAGGAATTAAATTATACACAGACGACTCTATGATACCGTTCTCGAAGCGTGCATTCGCTCCAGTTATTAGAGGGATAGCAAGAACCCAAGCTAGAGTTGAGGTAAAACAATTCGGATACACCCTAACGAGCGTTGTTGTGCCTGCTGGCCAATTCGAGTTGACTAATATTCCAGCATCTGGCGCGAATGGTGATTTGCATGTTATTGTTAATGAGAACGATGGGACAAAACAAGAGTTTAATGTTCCATTTACAACGCCGGCTATTGCGCTGCATAGAAATTTTCTAAAATATAGTTTTGCTATCGGCAAGTATCGCTCAAAAATAATCAGCGATAGTAGCAATCCTTTTTTGAGTGAGGTTAATATTGCATATGGGTTCCCTTTAAATTTTACTGGGTACACTGGCGCTCAATTATCTAAACATTATCAGGTGGCGGCATTAGGCATCGGGACCATGCTAAGCAGTGCAGGCGCTGTATCCGTTGATGTTTCTAAATCACATGCGTATAGAGATAATAAAGAATCATCAGTAAATGGTTTGCGTTGGCAGGTTCGTTATAATAACTATCTACCCACTGGCACAACATTTAGCTTATCGTATAAAACATATTCTGAAGGTTATAATTCATTTTCTGATGTGGTTTTTAAAAAAAACATAATGGTTGGTTCTTCACAGCCCAAAAGTCAAACTGGGCTTAATGTAAGCCAGCCATTGTTAGGTTATGGTTATTTAAATTTATTTGGAACCAGAGAGTTGTACAGAGGATTTAATCGTGGAGTAACGTCTTACGGCGTGGATTACAATATAACACTACCTTACAATATTTCTTTGGGACTATCTTGGAATAGAAGCTTGTCATTAAACAGAACTCCCTATCAAGGGGAGAGTATAACAAGTTTGTGGTTGTCTATCCCTTTTGTAAATCATTATGTTGATAACAATCCAGTTTATATCACTTACCAGAATATGACACCATCGAATGGTTATAGTAGTAATGTAGTAGGGGTTAACGGAACATTACTTGATAGACAATTAAACTGGGAAGTTCAAGATAAAATTATAGCGGATCGTCAATCCAGTAAGTCGGCAATGGTTAATCTTAGTTACCAAGGGACTTATGGCCAGATTGATGGAAACTATGGGCGAAGTAACACCTTGGTGCAGTATGGACTTGGTGCTCATGGGGATATAGTTGCCACAAAAGAAACAGGATTTGTTTTTGGACAGAAACAGGGTGAAACTATAGCAATTGTTAAAGCCGATGGTGTTTCTGGCGCGAAAGTAGGATATTGGCCCGGAGAAAAGACAGATTTACACGGCTATACGTTAGATGGAGGGCTACAGCCATATTCTACTAATAGAATCAATATTAATCCGTTATCTTTGCCACCAAATGCAGCATTATCAAAAAATAGTGTAAATGTAACGCCAACAAAAGGTGCTGTTGTTCTGGCTGATTTTCACGCGCGCATAGGGGCTCGGCTATTGTTAACACTAAGGAGAAATAACGGTTCAATCCTACCATTTGGCTCGATTGTTAATGTTGATAATGGAGTGAATGGAATTGTTGATGACAACGGATCTGTATATTTGACCGGTATAAAGAATGGTGACGTGATAAAAGCTCGCTGGAGCAATAAGAATAATGATTATTGCACCTCAACCATTAATTTAGATATGGTTATGCATAGTAAAACTGGAATTGATTATCTAACTGCGTCATGTAATGGATGATATTGCGTTAAAACGATGAAATGGACTTCAATTACTAACATCAACTAATTAGTCGAGGTTGTCATGAATATGAAATCTAAATTTGCAGCACTATTAGCATGTACGGGTTTAATTGCTAGCGTAGGGGCTTATGCTGGTGATTGGACACCTGAAGGTAGTATAACTGCTTCCTTTTCAATAACGCCACCAACAGGCTATACCGTTAGTTGGATGCCGACTTTGAAAACATTTACCTCTTCTGAAGCGTTCCAGAAGGGTGTTGGCGTGATTACTTTGAGCAATAAAGACGGCACTCAAGGGACAGCATTTGGTTTAACATCAAGAGCTAATTTGACCGACCAAGCGGGTAAAGCTGGTGCTCTCACCTTTACTAATAGTGATGGCGGAAGCATTTTAGCGACTGCTGTTACTAGTTTAACTGCTGATAGCTATGGACCATTTATTAATGGTGCTCAAGCTGAAGGTACTTCGCCTGGTGGTAACCTAAGTACAGCAAACGCCATGTTTATGGTCAAGCCTTTGGGTGAAGGAACTTTGCCGGCTGGGAATTATAGTGATGTTATCACTGTGAAAATTTGGAATTAACACTTCCTTTACATAGTAGGGCATAAGGAGCGTGCCTTACTTATGTGTATTAGCTCAGACCTGAGCTGACAGTTACCGGTTATTTATACAGGTATCTGTCAGATTACATCTGGCTTAAATTTTTCTCGGCCCAGATGCGCTTTCCATCAAGTAACATTTCCATTGGCGTCCGCCCATTGCACATTTTTCCCTGATGGGTTCGCTCATTATTATAGTGAGCCAGCCATTCATCAAGATCCGACTGTAATATATCAAGATCGCCGTACAGTTTTTACGGAACGTTACCTGATAAAATTCGTTCAGGATTGTTTTATGGAACTGCTCGCAGACGCCGTTGATCTGCGAGGACATCGCCTTCGTTTTCGTGTGTTCTATGTCGTTTATTGCCAGATAAAGCTGATAATCATGTTGCTCTACTTTGCCACAGTACTCCGTGCCTCTGTCGGTCAGTATTCTCAGCATCGGCAGGCCCTGAGACGCATAAAACGGCAGTACACGATCGTTCAGTAAGTCAGCCGTGGTAATCGGTGTTTTGGTGACGTAAAGCTTACAGTGAGCCACTTTCGAGTACGTATCAACGAACGTCTGCTGATAATACGGCCCGACACCTTTCAGGTTGCCTACATAGAACGTGTCCTGCGACCCCAGATATCCCGGATGAGCTGTTTCGATTTCGCCACAGGCCTCGTCATCACTGGCTTTACGCTCCAGTGCTGCGATCTGGCTGTCAGTTAGCTCAATACCATCACGGGCTACTTTTTCTTCCAGTGCTTTCAGACGTTTTTTGAAATTCTCAAGGTTATGGCGTAACCAGATAGAACGGACACCACTGCCGGAGATAAAAATGCCCTGTTTACGCAGCTCGTTGCTGGTCCGGTGCTGACCGTGTGCCGGGAAAGCGACGGCGTAATCAACAACAGCCTGTTCAGTTGCCTCATCGGTACGGTTCTTAAAGTTAGGAGCGCGGCGACTACGATTAATCAGCGCATCCATACCGCCTTCATCGGTCAGTTCGCGGTAACGATAAAACGTATCACGCGAAACGCCCATGATTTTACATGGCTTTTGATACGTTGCTGAGTTCTTCAGCCAGATTGAGCAAACCGGCTTTGTGTTTGATAACGGGATTGGTAGTATGAAGCATGAGAGTTACCTCGTGTTTTGTATAAGGATTCGACACCCATATCAAAACCGGTAAATCTCAACCTTTCAAGGCTCAGTGTCAGATCAAGTCGTGACTAATATAACTTATGACACACATATGTTTGATTGGCTTTGTTCTTTGTTTATTTATTCTAAATAACTGATCCTAATACCGCTACACTTTAGCCAGTCCATGTTTCCCTCCGGGGAATGGGCTAACGGTATCCATAAAGTGACGAACCTTCTTCAACAGTTGCCACATTGAACGGCACTGGTGATTTCGGGTTATTGTTTCATGAAGCGCCTGCCACAACCGTTCGACATGGTTGACCCACGGCGAGTACACCGGCTGATAAATCACCCTGAACTTCGGGTTTGCTTTCAGCCAGCGCAACGTTTCACGGCTTTTGTGGGTGATGTAGTTATCGACAATGAGCGTAATCGTTTTTGCCCGCCGGTATGTCACCTTAAGATGTTTTAACAGTATGATAAATAAGGATGAACCTTTACTGTTTCCACCCACGTAGCTGACTTTTCCCGTACCACTGTGCAGCGCACCGGCAAGATAGTACTTTTCATTCTGGCCCGGTGTGACAACGCGCTTTTGCTGCCCGCGTGACTGCCAGTCAGCCCCGATTTTCGGGTTGAGATGAATATCCACTTCATCTTCGTAAAATACGGGGTTTTCCGCACTGCATTTCGTCAGCGCTATCATGGATAGCGGCCATTTTTTTCTTCTTTGTGTGGGTCACGGATACGCAGTGTCGGCGCGGCTCTGCGCCATACCAGTCCGGCAACAGGTAACCATCGCCGGATGGTTGAAGCATGTAGCGGGCAACCGGTGACATCACGGATTTTTATCGCCAGCAGTTCGGTACTCCAGCGGGAACGCTGATAACCGAAATCGCCAGGAGAATGCTTAACAAGCTCACGCAGCAATGCGCAAATATGTTCGAACGGCCAGCGCCTCCCACGTCTTGATGGTAATGACTTCAGGCCTTCAGCACCAGACAGTGTGAGCCAGTTAATCCAACGACAAATCGATGAACGGGCACAGCAGAGCGTTCTGGCTACATGACTGACGGTATCACCACGATGCAGCATCAGCATGGCGGTGAGCCGCCGGGCGTGGTGTTTGTCCTTTGTTTTATGGATCGTTTTCTGCATCAGGCGTCGTTCGGTTCTGGGGATTGGTGCTATGATCGGCATGGCTCAGTCCGGCTGGTGATTTGGGATATTCCGCGATTGATCAGATCGCATAAACCGGACTGAGTTCCCCCTGAGTGATCTACTATTTCGAGCAGTTATTTAGACTGGGAATCTGAATTCATCTCTCAGGTGCAACATTGCTCAGCACATACGTGTATTTTTTGCTGCTATCGCAACAAGCGCTCGTCCATATCCTCGCCTTTCTTTTAATTGCAGGGCCCATCGACTGACCGGATCATCATTTTTAGCTGCTCCCAACAGTACAGATCTCGCCCCCAAAACAAGAAGTGTTCTGAGATAGCTGTCGCCGGCTTTCGTTATTCTCCCCAACCGTGCTTTACCCCCGGAGCTTTGTTGTCTTGGTGTTAACCCCAGCCATGCACTAAACTGACGCCCGTTCTTGAAATCATGACCATTACCTATGCTGGCAACGATTGCTGTAGCAGTCATTGGGCCTATCCCCCTAAATTGCATTAGTAGTTGTGCTACTGAGTTATCTCTGGCAAGTTGCTGACGAGCGATTACAAATGTATTACATGTGAAATACTTATAGCCTATCCGGCATCCCGGCTGGCTACCAACAGAAACTGGTGGGGCAGGGGCGTATCCTGTGCCGAATCAGCCTGCCAGCTATAGCGGTTAAACAGCTTTACCACGCCCCCAACATTACCAGTCAGGCGCGTCAGCAGCGGATTTATCTGTCGCCCATCATCGTCAAATGCCGCGTCGAGGTTAGTCCGTGAGAGATAAATGCCGTTCACGCCAGCGTTCAACGCAACGGCATACCGACCTGACCATTCCCGATCGCTTAACAGGCGGTAATTCCAGCTCATGTCTTGCGCGGTTTCCAGGGCATATGTTAACCGGAACAGGTCGCTCTGTTCAGACAGCTCGCCGGTGCAGGAGCGCCAGAGGTAATTCAGCTTACTGGTCAGCTTCGCGCTGACGCTCAGCTGGCGCCCCTGTTTCAGAAGCCACTCGATATCGGGAGTCACATCACGCGAAAAACGGGCGTTGTTGAATAAATCGAACTTTTGCTGTGTTGAAGGATCAGAGCTCAGCTCCTCCCAACAACGCAGACGATGCCGTGGCAAAACAAAAATTTAAAATCATCAATTGGAAGACCTACAACAAGGCCCTCATCAACCGTGGCTCCCTCACTTTCTGGCTGGACGATGAGGCTATTCAGGCCTGGTATGAGTCAGCAACGCCTTCATCCCGGGGAAGGCCTCTGCGCTATTCTGACCTTGCCATCACGATCGTCCTCGTGATTAAACGCGTATTCTGCCTCACCCTACGCGCCGCACAGGGCTTTATTGATTCCATTTTTACGCTGATGGACGTTCCGCTGCGCTGCCCAGATGATTACACCAGCGTTAGCAAGCGGATAAAGTCAGTTGACATCAGTTTTAAAGCCCCCTCCCGGGGTGAGATAGCCCATCTGGTGATTGATTCAACAGGACTGAAAGTCTTCGGTGAGGGTGAATGGAAAGTCAAAAAACAGGGTAAAGAACGTCGTCGCATCTGGCGAAAACTGCACCTTGCAGTCGATGCTAAAACACATGAAATAATCTGCGCAGACCTTTCACTGAACAATGTCACGGACGCAGAGGCCTTTCCCGGGCTAATCCGGCAGACACACAGAAAAATCAGGTCAGCGGCTACAGACGGAGCTTACGACACACGGTTATGTCACGATGAACTGCGCCGAAAGAAAATTAGTGCCCTCATCCCTCCCCGAAAGGGGGCCGGTTACTGGCCCGGAGAATATGCAGACTGCAACCGTGCTGTGGCTAATCCGCATCTGAGCGGGAGTAATGCCCGGTGGAAATGGACAACAGATTACAAACGTCACTCGATAGCGGAAACGGCGATGTACAGGGTGAAATAGCTATTCGGAGATTCATTGACGCTGCGTGATTATGATGGACAGGTTGCGGAGGCTATGGCCATGGTGCGTGCACTGAACAAAATGACGAGGGCAGGTATGCCAGAAAGCGTTCATATTACCTGAAAACACAACCCGCTACGGGGATCCTTGCCCGAAACCTGATTTATTCAACAACGCCATCAAGTGATTAAGGGATGCTACTCAGAAAGTGATATCGTTTTCAATTTGTAAAAAAGAGTTTTATTTTTTAAAAAAGCAGATGTTTCTATTTTATGTGTGTTAGTAATACAGTATAGTGAAATACCCCTTCATAATAATTTGTTACTTTTTATTTATGGTGAATAATTATACATTAAATGCTTGTGGAGAGAGTGGTATTGAAGAGTGGTCTAATGTGGCCAAACAAAAGCTTGGCTTTTTTAAAGCCGATATGAAAATCCCCAAGAATGGAGATATGGATGCATTTAATGGAGATATTCAATTAAATGAGTTTAGTAATAAAGTAATAATGGTTAAGGTTAACTCATCACCTCAACAGATATCACTTATTCATCATGATGTTATTCATGCACAAGAAAAGCATATTATTTTACTCCATGCTTGTTCGGGATTAATTGTTACTTCACCCCAACGACGTATTCATGTACCCAGGGGAGAGAGTATACTTATCCCAGCGTGGGAGCCTTATGTTGAGACTTGTTTGACGCATAGAAATAGCTTATCGTTTATCATTAAGCTTAGTAGTGTTTGTGACGATAAAAGCGATATAAATTCATGGTGTTGGAGTGGGTTGTCATTACATGGATATGGCGACATGCTAAACTCTTTAGCTTTGCAACTTTATAAAACAACAAGTGAGCGCTATTCTACAAAAATAGTAAACGCCATAATTAGTATTTTGAGTCTACAGTTAGATAACTCCCCCCCTCCAAAAAAACATAGGAATTATGATGTTGATATATTATCAATGCAAGATTACATTCGCAGTAATATGAAAAAAGTCAATTTTTCCTTGTGTGAAATGTCTAATTATTACAATTTAACCCCTAGGGCAATTCAATACAAACTAAAAAAGTATAATATTAAGTTTTATGAGTATCTAAATAAACAAAGAAGTGAGCTTTTATTAAACAAGATAATTAGAAACCCGACATCTAGCATCGAACTACTCTCTCTGGAAAGTGGTTTTAAGTCGTTAAGTATAGCGGTTAGGTATTTTAAGATTAACTATAATATGACCCCAACACAATATAGAAAAAAAATACACTTTTCCGTATAATATAGTATTAGCTATTGTGTAACAAGGTACATGGATTATTTTACGCTTAGGACAAAGGATGTTTTCCTTTGCTTTTGTTATCTTTTAGCATACATATTTATGTTGAATAACCATTGATAAAATGGTCAAATAAAGTCAAATTTTCTTTTTTTAGTCGCCATTATCATCGTGTAGGCACTGCTCCGACATTGTATGATTACGTTTATAGTAATATAGTGGAGTTATAAGTGCCCCGCATAATCGTGCCATTCACATTTAGAGAAAATCCGGCATAATCAATCTACCAACGAAGGAGATCGCTATGCGTAAAGCCCGTTTTACTGCGCATCAGATCATCGCTGTGATTAAGTCGGTTGAAGCCGGACGAACGTTAAAGATGTCTGCCGGGAGGTCGGCATCTCTGAAGCCACCAACTACATCTATGGACTACCTCCGTTTTGCAAGTACTGAATTTGGTTTCGGGTTGTTGCTTACATCTATCCGGCATCAGGAAAATCTGTGCCCAAATGGGTAATTTGCGCACAGTCGTCTCAACAACTGGACGGCCTCTGAGGCCAGTATAAAAATCAGGTTCCGATTGTGCAGGTGCAACCTGTGTAGCGATTGACAATACGCTGCCTTGCCCGATGTAAAGCTTGGATATCCTGCTGTTCGGGGCTTTTTGGTGGCCCGAACTGCATTGTCGGTTGCATCAGAGCCACTGCGATGGCCTGTGCATCATTACCATCATTTTTTTGCCCGCGGACAAAGGGTTTTACATACTGAGGACTGATGACCTTTACTTTGTGCCCCAGCTTCTCAAACTCACGCTACCAGTAAAATGCCCCGTTGGATGCTTCGATCCCAATCAGACATGCAGGAATATTTGCCAGCGTCTGGAGCAATTATTTTCGGCCAGTTCGTTTCGTATAAACTGGTTTGCTGGCCTGGTTTAACCCGCAGAGCTAAAAAACATTTTTAGCCAGATCAATACCCAGAAATACGATATTCATGGTGATTCTCCTGGTGAGCGCATTTCGTACAGTTAACCGCAGCGGGAGGAGGTAGTCCATCCCATTAACAGGAAGTCCAGATACGGCGGCATGGAGGCTTCTGATATTAAAAAGGTCAAGGATCTTGAGGACGAGAACCGACGTCTCAAACAGATGTTTGCCAGCCTGAGCCTTGAGAACCGGGCACGGAAAGACGTTATCAAAAAACTTTAAAATCAGCACGTAAGAGTGATCTGGTCACTTATCTGATAACGACATTTGGACTCAGTATCCGTTAGGCTTGCTGGAGTCTGAACCTGAGCAGAACGGTTTACCATTACCGCCCGGATACCACACGTGATGAACCCGTTATTGCCGCCCTGCAGGCTGTGGCTGAGCGATACCCACGATATGGTTTTCCGAAGCTTTTCCAGGTCCTGCGGCGGCAGGGATATTCGTGGAATCACAAAAAGCTCCACCGTATTTATTGTCTGCTGAAGCTGAATTTTCGCCGTAAGGGCAAACAGCGGTTGCCGGTGCGTAATCCCTCGCCACTGGCTACACCGGAGGCGCTAAACCAGAGCTGGTCTGTCGATTTTATGCATGATGCACTGGCCTGTGGCCGTCGTTTTCGCACGTTCAATGTCGTTGATGACTTTAACCGTGAGGCGTTGTCGATTGAAATCAATCTGAACCTGCCAGCTCAGCGAGTCGTTCGTGTTCTCGACAGGATCGCGGCAAACCGTGGCTATCCGTCCATGCTGCGCATGGATAATGGTCCGGAATTTATCTCTCTGGCGCTGGCTAAATGGGCAGAGAGGCACGCAGTAAAATTGGAGTTTATCCAACCGGGTAAGCCGACGCAGAATGCTTTCATCAAGCGTTTTAACAGGACATACCGTACAGAAATACTCGGTTTTTATCTGTTCAGAACGCTGAATGAAGTGCGGGAAATCACGGAGAAATGGTTATAAGAATATAACTGTGAACGTCCGCATGAATCACTGAACAATATGACACCGGAGGAATATCGACAGCACCATTATTTGACCAGGATCTTAAAAAATGCCTGGAACTAAAATGGGCCTATTTACAAAATGACACGCGCGGGAATGTACAAAAATATGTGAATTACTTTGGGTAATGATTGATATGGGATGGGATAGTTTTATCTAAACTAGATTAACTCAACAAAGCCGATACACGATACATCTAAGAATAAGTCAAACAGCCATATTTATGGTGAAATGAAAAAAAAGCCGCTAATTTTAGCGGCTAATCTAAATCATCATTAACTCTAACATGTTGCTACATCTAGACAGGCCGTACTATTATAATAGAAAAAATGTATTAAACAATAGTTGCAAACATCATTTACAAGAAAAATATCACCATTGGTCGTCATGCATGGTATTCTAAATGTATGACATTATCACATATAACATCCTTATATACAAAAAGCGAAAAACGAAACAACAAAAAAAAAGTGCCGAGACTCCGCCCGGCAAAAATAGTCGCTGTATCACATACAAATCATCAAAAAGTTGCTAAAGCATCCAATACTGCAAGTACTTTATTATTACAACAAAAAAGAGCTAATAAAAAAGCCAACTTTATCACAAAAAAGATACCAGTAATTACCAGTATTCGCGATGTGAATGTACCGACTCTTAATTATGAAGTAGGTAAATTGTGATATTCTCCCTCCCTAAAAGGCCAACCACTGGTCATTTACAATGAATATTTTTATGCCCTCCATGTTCTAAATGATGTGTCTTTTCTTCAACTGCCCCCCTAGTTGTACACATAATTTACTCTATGAGAGTTTTTTACTATGCGACATAAAGTATGAGCAAAATTGATTGGTATATCCTAGTGGTGGGGCTACCAGCAACTCACATCCATGTCAGTGTTGCTTATATTCAAACTAATAACGCATTTTTTATCATCCTGATCCACTGTTGAGCTGTTTAAGCCTTATTTTTCCCGGACATTGTATCTCGACAGGTAGACTATATTCACTGCGAACTTTGATATGCCTTTCGCCTTCAAATATTCAATAACTATCATTGTGTGGTTTTGCTGATTACTCTTGTGAGAGGGGCCGCAGATATTGGTAGTATAGTAATTTAACTTATGAAACTTTGTAATGTTTCTCCACGTGATTTTTGTTTTAACAAAATGAATTTAAATGGTTTTTTATTAAAATTTCAGAGTGAAATCTCCATGATGTTATCTTGATATCTGAGTTTAACTTTATAAATTTTAGTGGAGTAGTTGTGAAACAATGTCGAACGCTTAAGAAACTTCTTGATAATTTATATGTAATATTGTGATAACATCTTGTGGTGTTTCTTTTTTTGTGTTTTATTTTTCGTTTTTTGTGACTGCAATGCTTATATTTTTATTGCATGGAAAATCCGCTGTTCGAGAGATCCCTATCTAAATAACTGCTCGAAATAGTAGATCACTCAGGGGGAACTCAGTCCGGTTTATGCGATCTGATCAATCGCGGAATATCCCAAATCACCAGCCGGACTGAGCCATGCCGATCATAGCACCAATCCCCAGAACCGAACGACGCCTGATGCAGAAAACGATCCATAAAACAAAGGACAAACACCACGCCCGGCGGCTCACCGCCATGCTGATGCTGCATCGTGGTGATACCGTCAGTCATGTAGCCAGAACGCTCTGCTGTGCCCGTTCATCGATTTGTCGTTGGATTAACTGGCTCACACTGTCTGGTGCTGAAGGCCTGAAGTCATTACCATCAAGACGTGGGAGGCGCTGGCCGTTCGAACATATTTGCGCATTGCTGCGTGAGCTTGTTAAGCATTCTCCTGGCGATTTCGGTTATCAGCGTTCCCGCTGGAGTACCGAACTGCTGGCGATAAAAATCCGTGATGTCACCGGTTGCCCGCTACATGCTTCAACCATCCGGCGATGGTTACCTGTTGCCGGACTGGTATGGCGCAGAGCCGCGCCGACACTGCGTATCCGTGACCCACACAAAGAAGAAAAAATGGCCGCTATCCATGATAGCGCTGACGAAATGCAGTGCGGAAAACCCCGTATTTTACGAAGATGAAGTGGATATTCATCTCAACCCGAAAATCGGGGCTGACTGGCAGTCACGCGGGCAGCAAAAGCGCGTTGTCACACCGGGCCAGAATGAAAAGTACTATCTTGCCGGTGCGCTGCACAGTGGTACGGGAAAAGTCAGCTACGTGGGTGGAAACAGTAAAGGTTCATCCTTATTTATCATACTGTTAAAACATCTTAAGGTGACATACCGGCGGGCAAAAACGATTACGCTCATTGTCGATAACTACATCACCCACAAAAGCCGTGAAACGTTGCGCTGGCTGAAAGCAAACCCGAAGTTCAGGGTGATTTATCAGCCGGTGTACTCGCCGTGGGTCAACCATGTCGAACGGTTGTGGCAGGCGCTTCATGAAACAATAACCCGAAATCACCAGTGCCGTTCAATGTGGCAACTGTTGAAGAAGGTTCGTCACTTTATGGATACCGTTAGCCCATTCCCCGGAGGGAAACATGGGCTGGCTAAAGTGTAGCGGTATTAGGATTAGTTAGTTATAGAATGAAATTCCCGAGTAAAAAATATTATCCACTAGGATTGGCTGTTTTTTATTTTGTGGTAGACTGACTAGAATCATAGCTGACTGGCTCATTTTTGAATGAGTTCGATTTTGCGTCAATATTGACTCCTTGATGTTTTAGCTCGCTGCTTATGCGGCGTTTTTTTTGTCTAGCGCCTGCCTGGGTTATCTTCAGTTAGCATTAGGGGGGCAGAGCAGAAATTCTACCCTCACCTTGCGAGGGCACTATTATTTGAGGACAGTCCTTTAGGACGGTTCGGTGTTGATCGGCATAGGAGGAGGGTAGCACAAGGTTATATCCCTACTACACCACACAGTAAGTAGTAGCCGTACCGAGCGGGTCGAGAAGTTGAGGTCATGCAAGTAGGGGGAAGCCGAGAGCGTCAGTTCACCCCAGCCTCGCTGGTGTCGCCACTAGTACCCTGTGCCTCCCGCAATATGTGCGGCCCTCGTGAGACATCAATGTTGTGATGTACACCGTCTTCCTGTGCTCCATTACTTGAGTTGAATAGCTTGGAGCCGGTAGCGTATCTCTGAATCCAGATTTTTAAAGATCTGCTGTGTTTGTGCCAAACGGAAGTAGGATCTCCTACCCGAGATGTATTCCCGTATTTTTTCGGTAATCTGAGGCAGGTCTTAGCTGTCGATACGTCTGGTGATGTCGCGGACATGCTGCTTGAACGAGCCGGGAGCCTTGGGAGTTACTGTAATCTTGACAGAGCTTCCCATCCACCGCCGTAGGTTTGTAGATAAGGAACGCCCATCCGAAGCTGGGCACTCTTTGTTTTTCTTCTCGTTCACGCGCAGATGCAACTTTCATACATCTTGCGCATCCAGCCTAGGCAGTTCTTCTGCTTTCTAGCTGCGAAATGGCGAGTGAAACGATGTCCGCGCTATTGCAGTTTTAGCAGCACATTGACCAACAGCAGCGGCCACCTTACGGTGATCCCCTGATCACGAACCAACCACGCTATTCGCTATGAGCTTAGTCTACAAATAACGGCGAATCTGCTGTAGCATGGCCTCATCGGAGATTTGTTTCACCAATCGCCCCATCAGGATGTCGTGATAAACTCGATCAAAAAACTTTTCAAGATCTCCCCGAAAACTTTCCTGTGCTTGTAGCACCGCGTTGTGCGAGCTGCAGTCCGGTCGGAGACCATAACTGAAATCAGATAATATCGGATCAATCAACGGTTGCAGCACTTGTAGCTGCATTTACTAGATGAGTCTATCGATGTAACAGTTGGTATCCTCAAGCATGCCGTCCGCTGGCTTCGAAATTTCCACGCTTCAACCGTACTCTCGCCCTAAACCTTCTTGTTCACGATTCACCGACGGTACTGGGTTGTTAATAATGTTTGTAGCTAAAGTCCTAATATTGACCACCATATTAAACCAGATGTCATAAAAATAATAAATCCAGACAATCCTATAATCAATCCATTAACCATCCAGCGACTAGGGGAATGGTATCCATATCCTAGTGCAATAGGATTTCTAGCATGAGAGTAAGTTGTTAGGTTACAACCAATGTTCATTATTCCTGCAATAGAAAGAACGGCTATAATTGGATGCACATGGAGTGATAATAATGATCCAATCATCACTCCACCAAGCGCTACTATCTTTGCTGTTCCTGATGCGAACAAATAAGATGTTATTAGGAAAAACAACATCAAAACAAGTAAAAATAAAACTGGTGATGCTCCACTCATGACATTAGCTAAGAGTGACGAAATTCCATCACCAAGCCATTTTACAACACCAAGTTTTCTCAAGTTATCAGCCATTCCCATTAAAACAGAAAACCAAATAAGTGTATCCCAAGCACTTGATTCAGATTTCACATCATTCCAACTTAGAACCCCAAGCATAAGCATTACTGACAAGCCTATAAATGCAGCGCTTGTAGCATCTAAGTTTAGTAATGGACCTACGATCCACATAACCACTAGTAATAAGAAAACTATAGACAGTAATATTTCTGGTAGTGTGATTTTTCCTAGTTCACAAAGCCTTGCTTTAGCAAATTTTGGTGCGTCAGGGGTTTTTTTTGTATTTGGAGAGATAAAGTAATATAATATAAATGGTATAATTATAAACAAAGCTATTGATGGCGGTAATAGATAGTACGTCCACTCTAAAAAAGTCAAATGAATTCCTAGTAAAGTTGAAGCTATTCCAACGAGTGCTAGGTTGCCAGCAAAGCCGGTACTAAAACCAACTGCTGATGCATCGTTCATTGCTGATGCATTACTTATTAAAAACTCGCCAAGTTTTTTATCCTCTGGAGCTATGGTTTTAGCTAAACCATTCGCTATTGGTGACGTTATTGCAAATCTTGCTGTATTACTAGGTGTGGCTGGGGCCAGTATATAGTCAGCCAAACCTATGCAGTAGGCTATTTTTAATGATGATGTGCCAAATTTCTTAAGCAGAATAAGTGATACTCGCTCACCCAAACCGGTTTTAGTAAATGCTTTCGCTATCATGAAAGCAATTACAATCAGCCAAATTAAAGAATTACTAAAATTATGTAGTTCTGTTTTTATTGCTGCTGAGCCTATTTTCTCCACAGGTAAAGTGACACAATAAACTGCAATAGATAGTATTGCTATGGCTCCTGTAGGCATAACATTTAGCACTATGGCAGCAATAGTTGCTACGAATAACAAAGATAAATGATAGCCGTTAATAGACAACCCGCCTGGTGGTGGTAATACATAAAAGATTGTCGTAATAGCACTTATCCCTAATAACTTTTTCCATTTAAATGATAATTTCATTCTTCCCCTCTTTTATTTTATCCTCAGTGAGGGAAAAGTATAAAATTCTGTATAATACAACTGTGATGCAACTTCAGTAAGTTACAAACATTTACATTAAAAATATCTATCTTCCACTGCTGGCTGCCCTCTGCGGGTCTGGCGTAGCACAGGGCAGCACACAACCCTGTGTATCTACGACCCTCATAAGAAAGGTGCGGTAACCCATAAAATATTGGGCGAATGTCGCGCAGAGAATCTCGTCTTTTATGAAGATGAAGTGGATATCCATCTTAATCCCAAAATCAGCACAGACTGGCAGGTACGAAGACAACAAAAACGCGTGGTAATACCTGGGCAGAATGAGAAATACTATCTGGCCAGAGTGCTGCTCTGTGGTACGAGCAAAGTTAGCTACGTGGGCGGCAACAGCAAAGGCTCAGCCTTATTTATCAGCCTGTTAAAGCATCTTAAAGCGATGTGTCAGTGTGGATAACTACATTATCCATACATAAAAGTCGGGAAACGCAGCGTTGGCTGATAGCTGAAAAATCGGAGCTCTCAAAAAGTACAATACGTGGAGCTAAAGCTAGAGTACTTATACTAAGGCCTGTGAAATCTCATCACTAGATGAGTGGTTTCATCCCGAGTGGGGAGGAGAAGAGAGGAACTGACTCAGCTTGCTGGTTCATCTCACGTCTGAATCACAACTGATTTTCTTATTTGAGCATTTTTTATCGATGACTATTTTTATGAAAAAAGAGTAAATCAAAAACGAAATTGATATAGACATTCTTCAATAACTGTTTTTAAATTAGTATAATTGATACATCGCAACATGATTGTAGTATGGGGAAGTTGGGTTTTTGGGTTGGAGTATTGTGCGGTGCGTACATTTTGTTATGTGTTGTTTGGGTAATTTATCTAACAGTTTGATATTGCTGGATTTTATATAAGTATTACACTTACACTACGCTCGGCTGAGCCATTGCTTGGTGGGTTTACATGGATGTGTATCTCAGCAGTTTACTACCATGTGATGGCTCAGCCGAATGTGGTGAGTCTCTAGGCTGATAGAGTGGTTATGCTAGCAGGATATGAACACCTCAATAAACGCCAGTCGTTAAAGAGTTAGCACTTTAGTAATGACAAAGCTGGAGATCAGCACCAGCCACCACAGCATGGCTGAATCGCCATGGTTTTAACAGACACCTCAGAGTCATTTAGAATGGCTTAAAGAGAGGTGCACATGAGCAGTAAGCGTTATCCTGAAGAGTTTAAAATTGAAAGCTGTCAAACTGGTTGTTGATCGTGTCCATTCTGTTTCCAGTGTTGCAACATGTTTCGGTATCACTACCTGCAACCTTTATACCTGGATAAAGAAGTACGTGCTGGACTCCTCCACCAACAAAGAGCAGTCAGATGCTCAGGCCGAGATCCGTCGACTCCAGAATGAGCTGAAGCGGGTTATTGACGAACGGGACATATAAAAAAAGCTGCAGCGTACTTTGCAAAACTGTCCGATTGAGATACGCCTTTATCCGTGACAACTCCTGTTGTTGACCTGTTCGTCTACTCTGGCGGGGGCTGAATGTTCATCCGAGTGGGTTTTACACCTGGCTTCAGCAGCCTCCTTCACCACGGTATCAGGCGGATCTCAGGCTGGCTGGACAAATCAAGCAGTTCTGGTTGGAGCCCGAGCACGGTTGCGTTTATGGCTATCGCAAGATCCATCACGACCTGAGAGATAGCGGGCAACAATGCGGGATTAACCGTTTCTGGCGGCTCATGATGCGTGCCGGGAGAAAAGCTTAGGCCGGCTATCGAAGCCCACGAACGCGTAAATGTGAGGCCAGTATCGTGACACCCAACAGACTCCAGCGGCCAGCGGCAGTTCAATCTGGAAGTACCGGATGAACGTTGGATAACGGACATAACTTACAGTGTGCCTGGAGTTTAGGGCGAGCATGAATGCTCAAATGAACCACGAGTCTATCTGGAATATTGAACCGGTAACTCATGACGAAAAGTCCAACAATCCCGTTGGGTGTGATGACGAGCGGCAGTGACCTACGGCATGCTCGCCGGGTGATGTAACTCGCTGACAACGGAGATTGAGGCGAAAGCCAAGATGATCCTCAAGGTTGAGTACTGAAAGGCTGAGGAACATGAACCCGTTAATCCGCCTCTGTGGGTTGAAAATATCACCATGGTCTACGTGATCTGACAGGCCGTGCGGGAGGGATTGGTGGTTATACGTAAGCACGGCCGATCGACGGTGTTTTGATATGTATGCGAAGCACCGGTCAGCAGCGCCTATCACGATCAGCGTTGCTGACTTCTACCACCTTGCAGCAAGCAAGGATAAAGAGTGCGACTGGCAGCCTCCTCAGTATGTTTGAGTCCGGGCAGGTAAACCGGGAAAAGTCAGTGACGGATGTTAAGGAGGCATGGCTCCGATGACGCGCTGGCTGGCGGAGCTTCCGTAGTAGTCCGCGATGGGGAAAACCCATTACATGGCAAAGGGAGGCAGCTTAAATGTGTTTGCTGAGCACGCTACCTGATCCAATGAGGTGAAGACCTTTGATGATCAGCGAAATACAACGCAAGCTTGCCTCATGGGCAATAGCCGATCCGTCCCGACGGATTGAACGGTTGCGGCGTCTGATAACACAGCCAGAATAGCTGGCTGAATCTACACGAATTACGCTTTCATCAAAAGGTGCTCATACACACGGTGTTGATGGCGTGAATAAATTTGTGCTGCAGGCCAGGCTGGCTGCTGAACTGCAAGGACTTAGGGTTGAATTAATCTCTGGCCACTACCAGCCGTCGTCCGCCAGGCGGGTTTGCATTTCCAAAAGAAATGGTAAACAGTGGCCGTTGGGGAGCCCCACGTTGCGGGATCGTATTATTCAACGGGCCATGCTGATGTCTAGGGGGGCTAATATGGGAATGGGAAAGTGATTTTCATGCGCTTTCGTACGGTTTCCGGCCTGAACGGAACAACAACACAGACTGTGGTGAGACACGGGGCCGCAGGGTGATTGACGGTGACCTGTTTTGACACCGTACCTCATCGATTACTGATGAAAACCGTACGCCGCAGGAGCAGTGAGTTACGTTTCATGGTTCTGCTGTGGAAAACAATCAAAGCGGGACATATTGATGTCGGTCTCTTTCGGGTAGCCAGTGAAGGCGTATGCTGGGTGGTGTAATATCCGCGGCTGTCGAACATAATGCTTAGAAAGCAAAATCGATATGGTTGAGATATTCAACCAGAAGCTGAAAGGCTGGGCTGTGTTCTAACAGTTTATTGATTTTAAAGCAAAAGTATTCAGTTATATTGACCGCGTGGTGTTCTGTCTACTCCCGAAAATATCGTAAAGGTATTGCATTCCTGATGAGGTGGTGGTGTAAATCACCGAAACCAGGTCAGAGTAAAACGTAAGTTTTATTTGGTAATAACCAACTACGGGAGGCTCAACGGTGAAGCACTTTACCGGTTGTTAGGGCAAGGCAAGAAGCTATTCCGTTGGCAATTGCCAGAAGATAACCCTTACCTGAGGCTGGAAGCTAGAAATACATCACGGTACCCGGAAGTGGCAATGGCACTAGCCAGCGTTTAAACGGAGAGCCGGATGCGCTGAAAGGTGCACGTCCGGTTCGGAGATGCAGGGAAATAGTCCGACACGTCCTGTCTCTTACTCTACTCCGAACACTCGAAGGCTGGCTGTATCTGGCCGTGGTTGTTGACATGTTCTTGCGCAAAGTTATCGGCTGCCCGAATGACCAAAGATATTGTCCTGAATGTGCTTATGATGGCCATGTGACGATGTAATCCCCAAAAACAGGTGCTGGTTCATTCTGATCAAGGTAGTCAGTACACAAGCCATGAGTGGCAGTCGTTCCTGAAATCACACGGACTGGAGGGCAGTATGAGCCGTCGTGGTAACTGTCATGACAACGCAGTTGCAGAAGGTTTTTTCCAGCTACTGAAATGTGAATGGATTAAAGAAAAAAACTATGGGACTCGGGAAGAAGCCCATCGCAATATTTTTGATTACCTCGAAATGTTTTATAACAGTATAACGTCGGCATAGTTCAATTCACACCACAGAACTGGCGATTTACGGTGTTGCTACCATTCTACAATTGTTAGGTTTAGCCCAGTGGTTAGGGGGAAAGGCAAGCTATTGGTTCAAGGAGGTACCTTCAGCAACGCTGATACCAATGGTATTTAGATCATAAGTACAGCATCAGCGGTATTTCTGGTGTCGTTATTGTGTCATGGCTATTCATCCTTTGTCGTAAAAACCGCAGAAAGTAAACCGAATCTGGTAACCTTGGAGACTAACCTTCAGGGAGGAAGTTAATAGGATAAAAATACCTGAACTCTCTTCTAGCTCTGGAGAACCATTAGAGTACGAAATCCAGAACGGCCATGACCAGTGACTAACTATTCTCTTCATCGCTCCTAAGATAGGGTTAATTTAGATATCGAAAATTTATTGCATTAATGAAGATTTTCTGGTATGTCAATACCAGTATTTATGGTTTTGGATCAAAAATAAATGTGAATGATTCTGGATCTGTAAGTGGCCATTATAAATCAATATTGATACTCTGACGGTTGTTATGTGGCGAATTATCAGGTGAAAAAATAATCAAATTGAGTCTAATTAAATAAGCAGGAAAAAAGGAGATGATAGAATGCTTGATGTTATAAATGATGGAGTGGATTTTTTTAGGGCGATTACTTTTTCTATGCTGATATGGACGGCATTTTGCATAGCAGCTTGGTATATTTTTTTCAAGGCACAGCATTATTCATGGCGAGGAAGAAACTTGATAGACTTTATTGATCTATTTCCTACGTGGTTTGTTAATGGTGTTCTGGCTGCATGGTTCATCACGGGTACGTTCCCATTGCTTGACTATATTGCAGATAAGGAGCAATTTAGTCACACGCTTGGACAAATTGGAGAAATCGTTTTTCTCGACGAACGCCCATGGTATGGAGTGGGTAGCTATCAACTTATGGTTGTGTTACTAATAGTTATAGTTAGCCACCTAATTCATCGCTATAATAAAGGGTAGGTTTGATGTAATTTATGTTTGTTCATTCTGCTCATTAAATCGGTATTAAATACAACTGATAGAGTTTATCTGTCTGCTTATTATTAATGAGCTAAAAAAACGGCATGTTATCATTTTTTACCACTTAAAAAATAGATCGTTTAAGATAAAGTCTGCTCTATGAATATGGTAAGAAAAATATAGCAGAAACAGTTATCGTAATTATTACAAAGTCATTTGACTTATAGGTGGTAAGGAGATTAGCAATTACCTCTGAAAAAGCATTATTAATAATTAACCAAAATAATATTTGTTTCATCAAGATGATGATATTCTAATTAAGAGAAGTTCTGAGTTAGCTCAGATAAAAAGAAAAGATGTATGATTTTTTTTATTAACATCTTCCTCTGTATGGCATATACATATGAGTATATGGTTTTTACTGATAGCGAAAAAAAAGATGCAATGTCATTGTAACTATACCCAGCGAGAATCATTTCTAATATCTCAAGCTCTCTCCAAGTTATTATTTCTTTAGTCACTAGATTTTTCTCGCAATATTTTGAATTTGCTATGTCAATTATGATATCTTTTGCTGTTTTGATTTGTGTTTTTTTATCAAAGACCCAAACATATAAACCTGTTATTTGACAAGTCAATATTGCAATATTTCTCTCAACTTCATTTGAAGTAAAAAAAACAGCCCCCCCAATTACAGTTTTATGTCTCTCTAAAATATTAGCAAGTTGATGAAAAGCTCCATCATAGAAATTTGTTATTCCATTTGTGGGTAGTAAAATGAAAATAAAAACACTATCCTCAATCTCCAATTGCTTATTGAGCAATTCATAATAATTGATTGGTATCGAACATGATCTTACTGGTAACTCATGTATTAATGAATTAAACGCCAACTTAGTATATTTGCACTCGCCTAAAAAGCAAAAATAGTTCATGATTATCATTTATCCAAGGATGGGGTGAAAGTTACTTTTAGTACGCCAACATAATGGCCCGCTTGCTGTTTTGATAAATCAAATGGCTTGAGCTTTATTTTTATTGACCATGGGGCACAAGCTACAGGTTCTGGTAATCCTGGCATCATTACTTGCCGTATGGCTATAGAACTCATTCCTGAATAAATTAGTTGTTCACCAGGCTTTACCATTTGGAGGGCTTCGGATGAACCAGGGGATGAAACAAAAATCTGATAAGGTAAAAATGACTCTCCTGGTGTTGTTGCTCGTCGTAAAATAAACTCTTGAGAAGTATTATCAATATCATCACTATTGAATGTTATTTGAAATGTCTTACTATTACTGTTATAACCATCGTATAAACAGGTGTCTATTATTTTTTCTGCCATAACCCGGCTAGGAGTATTTGATGCCCAATATGCAGGTATAATAGGCATTATAATATTGGCAGTATTGCCATGGAACTGAGGAAACCAGATGCGAATATTATTATTATCAGTTATATTTAAAGTAATATTTGCCTCCCAATAGGCGTCCATAAAACCAGGCCAACTATCGTTGATAGAGCCTACACCTGCATGCCATTGACCTGTCCGTAACTTTAAATGAGCAAACCAAACCCCTCCAATGGGGAATTTTTTTAATTCATCTTGTGGTATATATACATTATAATTTAATCCGTTGTATGGACATCCACCAGGTGCTCCTGTAAACTTTATTATAGAGCAACTATTATTTACAGTTCCTTTAACCACCACTGCGTGTTTTATATTCGTTTTTTTTTCAACAAATGATAATAAAACATAACTCCCCTCACCATTCCAAGTGGGTAAGGTCGGGCATGCTCCATAATTATCATTGCTATCAGATAAACAGCTAAGAAAAAAGTCTAAACCATTAGGCTTTCCATTGGGCGTTGGTATATTGATACGTTTATTTTCCCATAAATAAATCTCAGGCAATGGTGAGTTTAAATCATAGGATTTCTCTATGTTTATAGTTGATGAATAATCAGATGGTGTTGAGGCCATTGATATTGTAGGTTTCCAGGATATCACTGCAATCAATATGATTAATTTGATAAATTTATTCATTTTTACCGTTCGCCGAGATATGTCATTAATATACCGATTAGTATAGTTAATGTTTATTTTCATTTGTTATAGAAAGAAGTCTAGCCACTCGATCAGAGTTCTTTATTATTGATGGTAAAGTTGTATCACTTACTTGATGACAATTTGCAGCATTCACTTTGCGGATACCGTTAAATCCCTCCTTATATTTTATAGGGCAAATAAAAAAATCTCGATCTTTCAGTATGTATAATGACTTCGGGGAGTAATTAAACTCTACAACAAAGGTGCCATCTGGATTTATATCAGGGACATCAGCATTAAGAATATGCCCGCCAGCCAGAATATTTTCCCCATTAACCAAAAGACGTCCAACATAAATATAAATTGTATTAGCACGTAACCGACTGATGGTGACATGCCCTGGTAACAGGAAGATGTTTTGTGTACCGGCCCCATTAATCAGGTTACCATTAGTTTCGTAACCAATTGCATCCTCAATATTGATTTTGTCGGCCATATAGTCCATCGTTGGAATAAACAGTTTGCTCCCATAGCTAATGTATGCATCCCCCCCTTGCATTGATGTTATTTTAGCTATAGGTCCTATTAGCTCTTTTTGATTCTGATTTTTAGAATCAATAATAACTCCAGAAAGACTAGATTCATTTCCATCACCATTTCCTAATACAAATCCTGCTGATGAAATTGTGAATGTTGAGTCGTAGTGTCCACTTATAGTTTTATTTGTATATTGTTTCGAGCGGTCATAGCTAAACGATATCCCCGCATTTCCTAGTGAGCTACCCAATTCAGTATTAACCAAAGCGTTCTGGTAATACCTTCCACCAGATAGTGTCGCGTCTAGCGAACGATAGTGCTGACCACTCCAAACCCACTGTTGGCGTAATGATATATTATTATTCTGACTATGCTGCCGATAGTCCAACGAAGCCGTTGTATTATGGTTAAAATTGGATGACGATTGCATGTTTTTTGATAATGATACAGTTAAAAAAATCCCATTATCGTGATTGTCGCTACCACTACTTCGATTGCTGAACATGCCTATTCTTGGCCAAATACTCCAATCCTGATAGTTCGTCGATGTTCCTAATGTTAGCAATATACTGGATGTTACATATTGTGATGAGTATAATGATAACCCACTATTTTGTTGATGAATAGATGGATTTATGTAAGAAGATTCGTCTCTCTCATACTCCAATGGCTGCAAAAAACGTTGTGCTGAATATGAATAATTATATCCTAACGAAGCTGTCCACCCATATTTACTTGTGCTGGCTATGACGCCATAATTATTATGGCAACTAATTTGATTTGTACAAAATGTATGATAGCGTGATATGTTGAGTGCCATGTTGCTATAATCCCAACCCAGTTGCTCACTATCAGAAATACCTTTTCCTTCTTTCATCAAATAGCTATATTTTAATGATAAGATGCCTGCTCTAGTGGGTAGAGTCCACGTTAGGTCACTTTCACTGAATGGAGAGCCAGTTTTTCTCCCCATCAGTGCACTTGTTAGACTCAGATGACTAGATAGGCCGAATCGAATACCTCCGGCGAATTGTGTTTCTTCTTTGTTTTTTTTAGTCAACTTCGATGCTGCACTATAATCATTCGATGCATGTTGTTTCCCGACCTGAAAAAACCATTGTATTTCTCCTGCTGCTGGCTGATTTCTATCACTATTTTCGAAAAACTGTGTTTCTTGACGAATTAGTTTCCCATTTTGGAAGATTTTTAATAATACAGGATAAGCTCCGGCGGGAAAGTTATTCGTATCAACATCATGGATACCAGCCATCAGATAACTGCTGCCAATTAACTGTCTCCCTTGATAAATATCAACTCTCGCTGGTTGCGTTAATATGACTGTTAATGGTGTAGCCGTAGTTGTAATATTTTCCGTATTAAGATACGCATTACTTGAGCCAATACGCAAACCATCTATTTGAGATTGTGGCAGGAGAGATAGTGAAAAATCCCCCCCCAAGCGTGAGCTTAGGTTAGTCAAATCCATTCGTCCTACTTGGCTATAAATACGAGGTGTTATATCAGTACGCAAATACAGATTATTAAACTGAAATTGTGAAGATGAGCCTCTCTCTCCCACATTTTGAAAAAGAACCCAGTCACCTTGTATATAGTTTGATCTACCTACTCCCTGAGCAAAGTAGCCGGTTCCTCCTAAGCTTTCCATGTGCCCATCATGGCTAAACACAAGTGACTGATGACTTACCAGCGCTGAACGAGCATTGTAGCTTTGGTGGAAAAAGTGTTGGCTATTATTTTTTACCCACCTTGGAGTTATCAGTAGCATGGCCGATTGTTCTTGCTCATTATAGATAATCCCGATATTTTCCTCTGGGGCAAAATAAAAATCCTTATCATGCCTAGATATTGGCATAGCTAGTTCAAAAAGTATTTTTTTTCTGATGTTTTCTGGCACGCCATCTAAAGGAAGTTTTGCGAATAATTTATTTGGTTCTTTAAATGTTAGATATTCAGGCGTAACAAAAACAGTAAAAACGCCCTCGTTTTCACCATGAAAAGAGATATTTAGAAGCTCATCCTGTCCAAAACTGAGAGCTTCAAATCCTGCCGGAATGCTATCTTTTGCATATACAGGGGAGTTGCTAATGATAATTAGCACCCAAAAGAATAAATGGGATAACCTTTGAAAACAAATAACCCCTCCCCTCATTTATATCACCTTTTTACTTGAATTATTTTGTAGACTGAGCTAATACCAGATTAATAATCCCAGCATAATGACCTGCTGTTAGATTCTTTGAATCTGAAGTTGGCTTGACAGATAGTTGCATAGGGCTGGTCTCCCCCTCAGAAAATAATGTTTTTTCATAGCTAGTTGGTGAGGTGCTTAATGTTTTCCCCGCCAGTGTAACAGTCATGGGGACGGTAGATGCATCTGCTGAATTTGTTAACTGCATTGCATTAGCAAGACTAACATCAACACCATGGGCGGTATCATTACTGGCAAGACGAACCATTTCGGTTCCAGCTTGCAGCCCAACACCAGGGACAAAGGCTAATTGTATATCTGTCAATGGAGTATTGTTAGCAGATACAATTCCTACTGCAGGATTAACGTCAGCAGATACATTAATCGTCGCTGTACCATTTGTGGTGGCGTTTGCCAAAAATGGAAGAGAGATTAGAGAGCTAAAGACAATATGTTTAATTTTCATACATAGAACCTCAAAAAGTTAATGGTATCAGTTTACTTTTAAAGTCACAGGGGCTCCCCCTAACTGATATTTAATAAATAAAAAAGAGTGGGGGGGGGCTTTATCTGTGATTTTATAATTCATGTCAGGATAAATAGCACGATTAATTGTTTTCCACTGGCAACTATCCTCCTTATAACAAAAATCATATGCTGATATGCGAACGTGGACATTTCCTGTATTTTTTAATTTGCCTGATACGTTATCGTATGAAAACGAAATAATTTTATGCTCAGGTGTCACATAGACAAGAACTCCCCAGATAACGTTAATTGTTATCTGAGCATCTCTTCTGTTAGTACTCGCTTGATCAATGCTATCACTAGGAACAGTCGATATATATACCCTGTAAACCCCTTCTTTTTGAGGAATATTTATAGGAAGAATTCTTACCAAGTGAGAGCCTTGTCCGGAAATAATAAAACGCTGGGGGGAAGCGATAACCCCTGCATTATCATCAGAAGCCACGGGCACCTCCTGTTGTTTAGGCGTCCCAGGATTAACAATCCTTTTTACTGATGTTTTTATGTACATTGTCTTATCGGAGTTTGAAAACACTCTTACTGATCCAGAATATTTATTCTCTGATGATAATGTAATATTTATTGGGCTGACCTGAATATTGGCCTCTACATTTGTCATCACAAACAACAGGCCAATAAATGAGGAAATTTTTATTGCTAATTTATTAATCATTACGGTTACCATCGCTGACACCAGTATTTAATTAACTGCACAAATAAAACACGATAGCTATATCTGTAACATAAAAACAACAAGAGCTTCACCATCTTGTAGTAAATAAGCGCTCACAGCTACTTGTGCGACATAGACTATTATTGGTTTTAAATCTTGTCAAAACGCAGATTGACGATCTTTTGTCTTGTGTTGGCGTGGTAATTGGTGTTTTTATGGCTAATAATTCTTAGGCGGAGCAACATACAATACTGTTCGTTACGCTCATAACAACAGATAATTATGAGTTTTTTTGATTTTTAAGTTTAAAATTCTAACTTATTATTGTTGTTTATTTTTTGCAAACCTTTAGAATATTAAAGGTATTACCTGCTTTTGAATTGTGTGATTTATTTAATAAACTCAACGAGTTACTTCGCTTTTTTGTAAAAAAGCGAAATATGTTGTGCTTGTTTACGAATACTTGAATGTTTAGTGATTTTGGATGTTACGTTCGTGGCTTTGTTGAATAAATCAGAGTCAGCCGAAGAGGGGGGGGCAGCAGTACACCCGTTATGCGATCCGGACACTATGCGGCATACCCAACAACGTCATCCGGTTTAGCGCTTTGACCATCGCCATCGCTTCGCCCACCTGTGCGTCGTAGTCTCGCAGGCTCAAGTGTCCGCCCAGCAAGGTTTTGATACGGAACATCGCCGTTTTTGCCACGGAACGTCGATGGTAGCCTACTTTCGTCATTACTACCGCTCAGATGCTGATTAGCCACCGCATGGTTACGTTCATGGTACCTGCCCGGTCAGTATTGCGCCCCGTTTCGTGGAGGGATAAGTTGCCTGATTTTTTTCCTCAGCAACGCATCATGACAGTAGCGCGTGTCATAAGCACCATCTGCTGAAGCCTTCTTTATTTTTCTGTGGGTCTGGTTAAGTGCCTGCGCATCTGTCGTACCGCTGAGCGATAAATCGGCACAGATTATCTCATGCGTCGCACCGTCTGCAGCCAGATGAAGTTTGCGCCATACTCTGCGCCTGTCAGCTCCATGTTGCCTGACTTTCCATACCCCTTTGCCGAAGACCTTCAGGCCAGTAGCATCGATAACCAGATGCGAGATTTCTCCCCGGGTTGGCGTCTTTATGCTGATGTTGATGCTCTTTGCACGTTTGCTGACCAGAGAGTAGTCCGGGCTGCGCAGCGGCAAAACCATAAGGGTAAAAATCGAGTCAATGAAGCCCTGTAATGCCCGGAGCGGCAGATTGAACACGCGCTTTATCATCAGAACCGTGGTGATCGCCATATCGGTGTAGTACAGAGGTCGGCCACGACCTTCAGGCTGTGCACTGTCAGTCCATGCAGCAATAGCTGATTCATCAAGCCAGATCGTCAGTGAACCACGCTGCCTGAGTGCCTTGTTGTAGGCTGAGCAGTTGGTGATTTTAAACTTTTGCTTTGCCATGGGGATCCGATGCGGAAGAAACTGTAGCGATCAGATCCGCCAATCACCTAAAAGTTAGATTTATTCATAGATGGTCGCCTCCGGTTTGCCAAGCTAAACATGTTGTGGTGGATTTGCAGGTCATCAATTGCAGCCATAGATCCGGACTTTGCCGAGGTGATGTGAAACTCCTCTGTCCCTGATGGAATACGCTGATGGAGACCTCTATCAACAAAGCGCTCTTTCAGTAGCCTTGAATAAACCGGGTTTTCCCCATCACGGTCTGACCTGTCCTGTCATCACGTCATGCTTGCCTGAACAATCGGTGGTGTTGTTTCTGTCTTATTGACTCAGATAATTAAACGTTTATCACTGCTGCACAGTATTCCTGGTCTTTTGACAATAGTGCCCACACAATCCGCGCATTCTTATTAGCCAATGCTACTGAGGCAATGTTGTTATTTCGGCGTGCCAGTAGCCGACTGGCCCATCCCGATACAGCATCCTGTTTACGTTTGACCGACTGCAACACAGCCCTGGCTCCGTGAATAAGTAAGGTTCATAAATAAACATCACCTCGTTTGCTTATCCCGAGCAAGACTTGTTTGTCACCACTTGAATGCTGACGTGGAACCAGGCCTAACCAGGCAGCCAACTGCCGGCTATTTTCGAAATTGCTGGCGTTGCCGATAGTCGCAATGAGTGCGGTGGCGGTGACTGGGCCAATGCCTGGGATCTTGCTGATACTGATACGCTGACATAGCGCATTTTGCGCGGTAGCACTGCTCAATCTGCTTGTCGAGCGTAGCGATGACATCGAACAGATATGTCATATGGTGCTGTAACAGATTCAGTTGTACACGAAATAGATATGGTAATGAGTTATTGGCATCTTCCAGGATCTCAGGTAACTGTAGTTGTAACTGCTGGATCCCCCGGGATACAACGATGCCAAATTCAGCCAATAGCCCCCGTATTTGATTCGCCTGAGCGGTCCGTTGTTTGATGAAACTCTGACGACTCCGGTGAAGTGCCAATACGGCTTGTTGCTCAGGAGTCTTGAATTGGCTGACTCCTGTAAGGAAATAATGTTTTTACGGTTTAAATTCCTGTCGATGTATATTATTCTACTTGTTATTCAAGTTGGACCACATGAACTCGCTCACCATCGCACTGATAAAGGCCGTTTGCTGTTTGTCCGCGGCAGAACTGTGCCCACCTCCTTTAATATTCTCATAAAAGTATACCTGCTGATACCCCATCGCCTGCATACGCGCCGCCATTTTGCGTGCATGAGCCGGGTTAACACGGTCATCACTGGTGGCTGTATAAAATAACACCGGTGGGTAGGCCGTTCGCGCTTTAATATTATGATATGGGGAAAACGTTTTGATATAGGCCCACTGCTCAGGCTTGTCCGGATCACCAAACTCTGCGATCCATGACGCTCCAGCGGAAAGCTGAGTATAACGCTGCATATCCAGCAAAGGCATTCCACAGACAATGCACCCGAATAACTGCGGATACAGCGTTAACATATTGCCTACCAATAAGCCTCCGTTACTCTCACCGCGTATGCCCAAATGTGGCGTAGAGGTTACTTTGCGCGCAATCAGGTCTTCAGCCACGGCTACAAAATCTTCATAAGCTCGATGTCGATTTTGTCTGAGCGCCGCTTTGTGCCATGCAGGGCCATATTCGCCACCACCACGAATGTTAGCCACGACATACACTCCTCCGCGCTCCAACCAGGCCGGAGCCTCGTCATTCAGATATCCTGGCAGTAGCGACTCGGCAAAACCGCCGTAACCATATAGTTGAGTCGGCGTACTACCGTTCAGTTTGAGATCGTTGGCAGCAATTTGGAAATATGGCACACGAGTACCGTCTCTTGAGCGAGCGAAATGCTGGCTAACTTGGTAGGCCGTGACGTCAAAATTCTGCGGCTCTTGTTTCAGTAATGTGGCTTCACCACCATCGAGGTTACCTATGTACAACGAGGTTGGTTGTAGAAATCCACTGGTGGTCAGGAAATAGTCGTTACTTTCTTCATCAATGCCGTCAGCGGAAATAGTGCATATGGAACCGGGACTACTCAGAGGGTGATGCTGCCAGCAGCCTTTCTGCGGGATCAATACCTCCAATCGATTGATTACGTTATCCATGATGCTGAGGATCAGATAATCGCGGGTTTTGCTGTAGCCGCTTAACACACACTCTACAGTGGGGGTGAACAGCAACTGTAATTCGCGCTTACCCGCCAGATAATCGTCGAAATTAGTTGCCAACAGTGCACCAGACGGATAGATCCTACCGCCTACTACCCAGTCGCTGTTCAGCATGATTAACATCCATTCCCGATGCGTACTCAGTTCAGCATCAGCCGGGATATCGATTTTAATAAGCTGCTCATCCTGAGTCAGCCAAAAATAGTCACAGTGATATAAGTCTATTATTCGACAGACAAAATCACGCTCAAAGCCAGGTGTGTAATCGTGATAAGCAAAGGCCTCCACGTCTTCAGGCCGTGCTTCATACAACGTTTCAGCAATGCTCAGTGGCTTACCACGCCGCCAGCGTTTAACTATGCGCATGTAGCCAGAGCGAGTCATTGAGTCGGGGCCAAAATCGGTAGCTATAAACAATGTATCCTGATCAACCCATGATACCCGGCTTTTCGCCACAGGTACATTGAAGCCATCTTTTACGAAACATTTGGCCACCAGATCGAACTCGCGAATTTCGGTGGCATCACCACCATCTGGCGACAGGTATATCAGGCAATATCGGTATTCCGGTGCCAAAGGTTGCATACCCTGATAAACCCACATCTTGTCCTCCGCTTTTCCTAACGCATCAAAATCCAACACCGTCTCCCAAACTGGCTCGGCCTTGCGATACTCGACCAGAACTGTACGCCTTAGCACCCCTTGTGGATTGTCCTGCCCTTGCCGAAAATTGTAATAGTAATTTCCATATTTACTCACCCAGGGGATCAATGTGTCTTTATTGAGTATGTCCAGAATTTCTCGCTCAACACGCAAAAATTCTTTACTCCGGGTGAAACGCGCCATAGTGCGCTGATTTTCCTTCTGTACCCATTGCAGAGATCTTTTGCTCTGCAGATCTTCCAGCCACAGGAATTCATCATCGATGGATGGTTCGCTCGCTATAGCCAGTCGAATATTGCTAAATAATGAGTCCATTGCAAATACTGACCCTATAGTTTGTACAACAAGCTTAATAAACTGACGTCGATTAGTGACTAACAAAATTCTACTCCTTTTAAAAATGGAAAATTCAGTGATGTCACCCGTTCATCGGTATATTCTAAATCCGTACTCACAGAAATAACCGTAACGCTATGCTGATGAAAAATAATTTCACCAATAATAATCGGTTTTCACTCCTGCCAACAGTTCACTTCAGATAACAGACCACTCACGCATAGCACATGTAGATTTTTCACCCCAACATGCTCTACCAATCTAGAACGGAGGTAATAATCTTTATGTGGCGTTACTTCCTGCGAGGCATTACAATTTATCGCCATGCGCAAGGACATCAGCGCCTTCTTCTGATGACATGTCAGTTCTCCTGCAGGTTCAGGGTCTGACGCCCCCTTAAACGCCTGTTGTAACATGGTACGTAATTTACTCAGGTTGTAACGACCATTGATAACCTGAGCCGTTCCCCTCAGAAGCGTCATGCCCTTCAGACGGGAAGGAACCAGCAAAACCATTGGGACAGGATTGGCTGCGTACAGCTTTCTGACCCTCTGTAAATGCCGCCCCCAGCCAGCCAGAAGTTCCGCACTTAGTGCCACTAGAGTAAGGTCATACCCCTTCCTGCCAAGCGACACATTTGGCCGCCGCACCACAGCATACCCCATACAAACCAGTAGATGGGACAACCCCAGCAGCTCATATTCACAGTTACCGATCAGCAGTATGCGTTTTCGACGATGCATAGTATTCTCCACTAATGTCCGGACGGTATAACTAGGGGCTCAGTTTGTGTGCTGGCCGGGGTCAGATAAATAGTGCTGGAAACATACCGGACTTCAGATGATGAATAATATTCAGGACAGTCCCCTTTCTATTGATATTCAATACTTATTGGTAGTGATGCCAGCCAGCGATCCGGTACCGCCCCGAACAGACGTAACTCACCGCTGTCAGCCACTATCTGGGTACCGTAAACTCCCTCCACCTGGCGCAGAGAAGCATCGTTGTAACGGCTCAGGCCTATTGTATCGGTCACCACCATGTCCTGCAGCCAGTTTGGGCCTTCCCCGTTGAACATCATTTGCAGCACACTCGGGACGTTACCTGCTTGCATGGTTCGCCCCTCTCCAGGAAGACCATTCGTATTCAGGTCATTATGTACACTGGCGTATATATCCTGCCCGTCCTGTCTGTGCCGCAGAACCGCCGCCACCTGCATCCTGAAAACAAATGTCCCCACCCGGAGACTGTTGTTACCGCTTACGGGAAGCGTTACTTCGGCTATCCCTGTTCCGAGCCATGTAAGGGAAAAATCTTCTACCTCCTTCCCATAGATTACTTTGGGGGAGCATCCCTCATGCCTTGTCGGTGTGGTCAATGTGGTTTTTCCCAGCAATATCGTCATTGCTGGCAGAGAAACAGGCATCCTCTGCGCCTTGTTATGAGTGTCTCCTTTTGGCTTAACCTCCAGACGTTCATTTCCCGGCCCGACTTTCCACACCCACGGATTACGTGTGTTGGTCACCGGACCTTCCAGCTTAAGCTCTCCACTGAAATTCTCTCCCGGTGTATTCCAAGCCAGTACACAGGAAGGTTGGAGGCTGAAAGCGAACAGAAACAACGTCACCTTTTTCATTTCTCTTTCTTATATCCTTGCGTCCATTATTGTACAGTGACCGTCACATTCAGCCCTGCCTGCCACGCTGCCGGTGTGTCTTCAGCTGACAAACGCAGCTCAAAATCAGACACCGCAGAGGCATACGATGCAGCCAGGTTCTTTACACGACCGTCAGCCAGTACCCCCTGACTGATAACCAGACCGTTATCCAATGCACTCATGCCACTTCCGAAATTCTGATTCATCAGCAATAAGGAAGAGAGTCGAGATTTCAGCTTCTGTGATAGATTGTTTGACTGCACCTCCGTTACACTCTGTCCACTGACCAGTGACATGCCAGCTGGAACAGGGGCTCCGTCTTCCTGTCTGCCAGCACTGACCGCTATCCCCTGATTCAGGGTGAAAAAAAGCTGCCCCGATACGCTCCCCGTTTCCGGGTCTCGTACTGGGACAAAGGCGCGAAAACGTTGTGCCGAGGTATCACCACCCTCCGTTACGGTAAAAGGTTGCCCACTGTTGCCGAAGGTAATAAATGGCATGAATCCGGGGCCGCCGCGCTCTGCCACCTCATGCAGATGGCCTTCCAGAAACGATAAGGTGCCTTTATCACGCAAATCAAAAACCAACTGCCCGTTCTCCGTTCGAGCATCGGCCATGTCCACTGCCCAGGTCTGACCAGGCGTACTTATTTGCCAGGACCATTTCTGCGCTTCGTCAGTAACGAGTCCGTTGAACTGAATTTCTCCACCGTCAAGAATATCTGCGTGAGGTGCGGCCGAAGAAAACAGAGCGACTGTTATCAGAGCGGAGAGATGGTATTTATAACGGCGCGTTACTTTCATCAGCATTCACTCTATTTTATCCAGGTGTGTAAATGAAATGTAGAAAATAAAAGCAAACCAAGACCTGAGAATGTATTCCGATTATAATATCGAAAGTAAATTATAACCGACATGCAATAAGTTTTTTATATGGAAAAACTTATTGCATGTCGGTTATGAATGCCTCCTGCAGAGCTACGCTTTACTCTTCTATATCTAACAGACAGATTACCGATAGGAAATAGTTATTGGCAGAGAGGCTTTCCAAGTAATGGAATCAGATGTTGTTATAGGGGTATCAAGAGTGAGGGTGATTAATTTTCCCTGCTCAATACCTGCCCCGTAAAAAGCACTGATATAATAATCACCATCAGCAAAGTTCCAGGCGTTAGATACCTTTCTTGGATTAGGGAATCCTTGGTTATTATATTTCCGAACAAAATCAGGACTAATGTTTTCAATGCGAGAACGAATGCTAGGAGAAATGCCTCCTTCTTTTGGCGGTAAACCGCCAAAGAAAGCATCTCCCTCATTTTGCGCATGCATCATATAAGCTCCATCATATCGTCCAGTGTAAGAATACTCAGCAGCAACCAGTAACGGGGCGGATAACATACCAATTACTTTAGAGTTCGAAACATCTACTACATCAACATGAAATACCGCTTCGTTATCTTTTATTTTACTAATATCTACTGTCCCTTGGAAGTCAATCTGTGGAGAAATTCCCGGTTGTCCCTTGATTGGTGATGATGTGGTAGTACGAATCCCCAGAATTGGAATAGGACTAACAACAGGAATATCAACCAGATGACTCCCTTTTTTTATATCTGCATTTATATTATTTACAGGCGAGCCAATGTAAACCTCCCATGGTGTCACTATATCCGCAGGTGTCAATGTCCCACCAAACTCTACAGAACCTCCAAGACTATTTGCAGTCCACGCCATAGCAGAGCCAGATACTGCTGCGGAAATAGCCACTGTCAGTGTAATTAAATTCTTTTTCATAAGAGGAACTCCTTTCGGTTTTATAAGAAGACGAAGAAATGTTCTTATATATCGGTAATCCTTGTTTTTCGGAATTGCCGCAAAGCTATTCCCTTACGACTTATTTATAGCGCTACACTAAAATCTTCTTTTTGTTTTTATCCAGAGAATAATTTTACGGTATTCCCTTAAGTCCCTTTACCTGCCAGATCCATTCTGGAATTATTGCTTTGCAATTTTGTCGAAGGTGAGTCCTTCATCCTCAACCTGCAGGGCTATCTGCAGATTTCCCCGGTAGCTGACTGGCACTTCCAGCTCTGCTGGAGTATCCGTTCTTAACTCAACCTGTCTATGTGCCTTCGGCACGGTTAACACCACATCCTCACCCTGTTGTCTGGCTGTGAATGCCTCTTTTTTTCCGTCAACCATCAGGGTGATCTTCAGGGTGATACGTGCTTCCCCGTTATTCGGCAGCGCTTGCTGCACCGTGATATATGCCATACTACTGGATGCCGCCCTGGCCTTTGCTCTGCGGATGGTCAGGCTCTCAGGAAGAGGGGCACATCTACTCCGGTACAGCACAGGGTCGCTAGGTGTACGGGTCACCTTCAACACACTGTTACCCACCACCTGACCGTTCACCACTCCTAGGTACTGCATTTTCTCGCTGTATTCAGCCGCCAGTACAGGGTGAGTACTGAGCACGCTTAAGGTCAGGGCAGCTACCATCACTATTTTCGTCATTTACTCCCCTTCTGTTGTGTATACCGGAGGGTGATTATTTTTTATCTACTAATCTATCAGACACATTAGCTAATGTATTAGATGTCCTCTGCCTGGAATATGTCGGTTTTTTCTGGTTGATGTTCCAGGTTTGCAGATCTCCCCAGTCATTCAGGGAGTCCACTTTCACCACATTTCCCTTCACCTGCACCTCATCACCCGGCATAAACATCAGTAGTTTCTGCGCTGCCTCATTGTCCGTGGCAATTTTCTTTCCGCTTCCATCCAGCAGGCTGCCAATGGCAAAAATGTACGGCGTGGTGTTCACTAGCATGGTTTTGCCATCCGGACGGCTCTGCAGGCTGATACCCTCTTCAGCCCCTTTGCGACCTTCAAGCAGTGCTTTCGGTCGGTAGAACAGCTTCAGCTTCGTGCGCAGTGCCACCGCAATACCACTCCCATCCAGAGCCGGCGGAATATCCTGTAGGTTCAGCCAGTACACCGACTCCTTATCTTTCGGCAGATGATCCGAAGCTATGATGATACGTAGTGTCTGCTGACCATTCGGCTTCACCTTAAAAAAGGACGGTGTCACCACAAAGGTCGGGCGGGAGTCCTTCTCCACGATGTTATCCACCCATGCCTGTCCACCGAAGGTCCGCTCCTTGTCATTGTTGGTCACCGTGATGGTCAGTGCGTCCTTGTCCCCGCGAAAGATATAGCGGATCTGGTCTGCAGCCAGGGAAGCCATTGCACTCTGACAGGCCATCATCAGAGCCAAGGATATCTCCAGCGCTTTTGTCACCCGGTTAGTAAAAAACTTCGCTACTGCACTACGCTTATTCACACATAATCTCCTGGAGTTTCTCAGTCTCCTGCAGTTTTGTCGCAGGGAGCCGGCACTGCCCCAAAGTGATGTCACCCGGCACATCCACCGTATTAATCATCAGTACACCGTTGTTGGCTACGAAGCCCAGCGGGGTATTCTTACTGCCACGAGCCCAGGTTCCCCCAGGAACGAACTCACCGTTACGTTGTTTCACCTGCAGCAGGTAACGTTTAACCTTCAGGGCATTAAACGGCATCCAGACCACCGCTTTATCCGTCGGTACTACCTTCTGACTGGTAGTAGTTAGTTCGGTGCTCAGCGGCAACGTGCTCGCATCAATCGTTACAGTATTCCAATCATAGCTGTTCAACGGTACTACTAGGTTGCCGGCGCTGTTGGTCTGCCCATCACTGGACATCACCTTCACGCCCGGCGTGTCCTTTATATTCACCACCGCCACGGTGTCACCGGTCGTGCGACTGAACATAACGTCTTTCGCCTCCGATACAGCCAATACCGAACCGCTGACTGACACAGAGCCACTGGTTCCGCTGGACTGCGAGTGGTTCAGGGCTCCATTCAGATAAGCCCGGTCACCACTGTACGAGGCATTTAGATAACCGCTGTCACGACCACCGCCAAAGCCATAGCTAAAACGGTCACTCAGTGAGCCGGATACCCCGGTACTGAAGCCCGTACCGCCGTCCTTATTTGTGCTCGCCAACGTACTGCTACTGTACTGACGGTCAAACAGTGTAAACGGCACTGACATTGACGCCGATGCAGACCAGTTGTTTTCCCCCCGAGTGTTCCGCGAACCGAAATAGCCTAAATTCAGGCTAACCCCTTTAATCTGTGTGCTCAAGGTACCGGTAACTCCCGTCTCCTTACCGTAGTCATCACGGTGCCGGTAACGGCCTGTCATTTGTACCGGGTAATAACTCCGCTGCCAGCCGGAAACTGATAAACTGAACACCCTGCCCATCGGCTGACTGATACCGGCACTCCATTCATCCCTGGTTCGCCGTCCATGGTTTCCCTGCCCGCATAAATCCGTCGGGTTAAAGGAGGATATGCTCTTATACTCTTCACTCTGCCGTGACCAACTTACCCGCAGCCCGGTGTTCGTAATCGACAGTTGCTTACTCCATGAGAGCTGCATCTTATTTCCACTGCGACTGCCGTCACGGTATTTTGCCAAGGTATAAGCTCTATCAGTAGATACCGCCCCCAGGTAACCCAGACCCAGGACAACACCAGCACTGATTCCCTGCCAGCCCTGGTTAAACACACCACCAGTGCGCAGCGTCAGTCCGTCCAGACCATAGCCATATGACGCAGTAAACACACCACCTTTCAGGTCACTGCCATCGTTGGGTAAACCGATTGCAACGCCGAACTCGTGTTGCCCCGGGCTTAATTGCCCTGCCATCACCGACAACGGGAAGTTCTGTACTTGTTCCCGGCCATCCTCCCCGGTCACCGTCATCCTCACATCACCGCTGGTATACAGTGGCACATCTGTGATGGAGAACGGACCTGCCGGCACCAACTCTGAATACAACGGCCGCCCGTTCTGTGTCAGTGTCACCCTCGATGGTCCGTCAGCAATACCACTGAACACAGGGGTATATCCCAAATTACCGGGCCTCATGCTGTTGTTCCGGCTCAGCGATACCCCGTATGTTCCCGTACTACCCAGCAGACTGTCTCCGGTGGACGTCTTCCCAACCGCTAGATCTGCGCTCAGTGAGCGGATGGCCCGGGTAGCCGTAAACATGTTTATCGTGGCGACGTTACCCCCACGGTCACTACTGCTGGCTGTGGCAGAAGAGTTCACCACCCAGAGTCCCACATTGGCCTTCAGATCCGCAGAGCCAAAAGCTGAAGTGTTATTACGACCGGTATTGGCGTTCACGTTATAGTTCACGCGAAATGCACTGGTCCCGTAATTCCAGTCCACATTCCCCGGCATCTTTACTAGTCCTTTCTGGGGAATGACGAGTGTCAGATTTTGGGTGGAAACATCAAAATCCACGGTCACTGACGGGGCTTTCGTCAGCACATAACACTGTCGTGTGGCGTCATACCCCGCACGAAAGTAATCCGCACTGACATAAATTCCGGCCTTCGTTAGCCATGCTTCCGTCAGACACAGAGCCTCGCGGTCCTGTGGCGTCACGTCCAGTATTTGTTTTCCTGAGTTCTTTCCGTTCAGGGTCAAATCAACCAGATAATATCCCGGCATATAACTGCCACTCAATGCTGCCCAGACCTCCGGATTAACCCCGGTCCCCCCCTGGATAAAAGACATATCCAACTTTTCACTTGCAACACTCGCGGCACTAGCGAATGCCGCTGATACAGTAAGCGCTAGTGCCGACCAACGGGGGAAAACACGAACCAAACCGATTCTAAGGCACCCCTTGCTCCTGCTCACTCCCATTCTCTTGTTACTGATAAGTGACCACAAAGGTCAATGCCCCCGTATATATCCCCGCTTTCACGTTCGCAGGAAACACTGGTTGAGCACGAAAACGAAACTGCCCCCTGACAGCAAAATCCACTGGGTAAGTCACCGAATGACTGTCCAGTGTCAGTCGTCCGCGATAATCAGCCTGTGTATCTACTGCCCGCACATCCACCCGAATGCTATCCCCGGCACCACGAGTGACCACCCCTGCCATGTCCAGTTGTCCAGGATTACCAAAGTTCAAGGTGACGACTTCTCCCCTTCCCCAAAATGCAGAACAGCCCTGAACTGTGGCGCCGGTCTCGTATAGCCGTACAGTAAAGTTAAGCGGCGGCACAGACGTATCGGTTGATTTACGGTAAGCGCCAAATGTCAGACGACCGCTGTTACCGGTATTGTCTGCATCCACTATCACATGGCAGGCCGACGCCACCACATCCACACTGAAAACGGTTTTCTGAACAACAGCGTGAGAAATCTTGCTTCCTGCCAGAAATATGAATATTGAAAGCAACAAATTCCTCATGCAACTGTTATCCCGTATATGAAATGCTTGTCTCTGATATATAAAAAGGAATAAGCTTACTTACCATTTGATGAGTACGCTGAATACGCCCGAGAGCACCAGAAAAATAGCCTTGTGAAACGCGGTTCCGTTCACAGGCTTCCCTTCGGGGATAACCCATAACCAGAAAATCTCTCAGAGCATTAATGACTTTTTCACTATGTATTGGTGATACTTCAATCAATAAATAGAAATGATTTTCTGATATTTTTCCGGGCATCAATGGGAGTCTAGATTGCCTGGTTAGGTACAAATGGTGGTCATTCATTTCAATAACACCTAACAGAAGAAAAATCCCTGTATTGATAGTTGCATAAAAACCCTCATGAAATAAATTTCCGCTGTCACTAGCTGATATCAAGATTAGCATAGTGTGCTGTACTAAAAAAACACCTTGCAATTAATTTTTATGACCAAAACACCATCACCAAAAACAATAAAAAACCAATAAAACACTCGAATGTAGAATAAAAAAATGAACTTAGCGAGTAAGTATGGATGAAAAAATTGTTTTTTTTCACATGCACAACATTGTATAATGATGCGACTTTTTATATTTTCGGATTTTTATCAAATTGATTCACATATTTCATGTAAAATATAAAATCAATCATGCAAAGCATTAAAAAACGAAATCAATCACGCGCTAAAATATAAAAACAAATAAGAATGTGGTAAATAAAGAAAATATCCAATTGTAAAGTAAATGTCAGCGGTGTCCCCACCTATTAAAGGTGGGGGGGGACTAAATAGCTGAGCGGAATAGTAGATCACCGAAAGGGAACTCAGCCCGGATTGTGCGATCTGATCAATCGCCAAATATCCCAAACCATCAACCGGACTGAGTGATGCCGATCATAGCACCAATACCCCGTACAGAACGACGCCTGATGCAGAAAGCGATTCATAAAACACGTGATAAAAATCATGCCCGCAGACTGACTGCCATGCTAATGCTGCACCGGGGTGACCGTGTCAGCGACGTCGCCAGAACGCTCTGTTGCGCCCGTTCATCCGTTGGGCGCTGGATTAACTGGTTCACGTTGTCGGGAGCGGAAGGCCTGAAATCCTTACCAACAGGACGCTCCCGACGCTGGCCTTTTGAGCATATCTGCACCTTGTTACGTGAACTGATAAAACATTCTCCCGGTGATTTTGGTTATCAACGCTCACGCTGGAGTACAGAACTACTGACGATAAAAATCAACGAGATAACCGGGTGCCAGTTACACGCCGGAACCGTTCGTCGCTGGCTGCCATCAGCCGGACTGGTATGGCGCAGGGCAGCACCGACACTGCGTATCCGTGACCCACATAAAGATGAAAAAATGGCAGCAATCCATAAAGCGCTGGACGAATGCAGTGTGGAGCATCCGGTTTTTTATGAGGATGAAGTGGATATCCATCTCAATCCAAAAATCGGCGCAGACTGGCAGCTTCGCGGGCAACAAAAACGTGTGGTAACGCCGGGGCAGAATGAAAAATACTATCTGGGGCCGGAGCATTGCACAGTGGAACGGGTAAAGTCAGCTACGTAGGTGGCAACAGCAAAAGTTCAGTGCTGTTTATCGGTCTGCTGAAGCACCTGAAAGCCACATACCGGCGGGCAAAAACCATCACGTTAATCGTGGATAACTACATAATCCACAAAAGTCGTGAAACCCAGCGGTGGCTGAAAGCAAACCCGAAGTTCAGGGTAATTTACCAGCCAGGCGAACCATGTTGAGCGTCTATGGCAGGCACTTCATGACACGATAACCCGAAATCATCAGTGTCATTCAATGTGGCAATTGTTGAAAAAGGTTCGCCATTTTATGGAAACCGCCAGTCCATTCCCTAGAGGGAGACATGGTCTGGCAAAAGTGTAGCGCTATTAGGCGCAGCTATTTAGATGACCTGGCGCTTATCTATGAATTCGATGAGCGTTTGTAGTAAAAATCCTACAGCACTGACTCAGGTATGTTTACAACGGCTTTGTTAATGGAATTCAGGAGTCTTGACTGGCACGAACCGCATGTTGTGGTGTGTGATGACTTCGCAAATAGTCTCTGTGTCTGCATTATTGGTTTTGACATAGGGCTTTATGAATTGATGGGCCATCACATCAGCTTGACGTTATGGCCCATCGATATTAGTTTCCAGTCCCAAAAGTGAGAGAAGCACTGGCTTCCATACCGATCAAACATGGAGGAATGTTGGCAAAAAAGGAACGCATTTTTGCTCGCTTGAGTTGCTTGTTGAACAACCGATTGCCGTGTTCGTCAGTTCTGTGGATCTGAAAAAGCTCTTTTGCTAAATCGATGCCGATAGTCTTAATACTCATGATGGCCGCTCCGCTCAAGTAGTGACGACTTATCGTCCCACTGCGGCACAAAATGTAGAGGGCGACCACTCCATCAACAAAGCCCATCAGATATCAATATATAGTTGGTTAAATTTGATAAAAATCACTCTCTGTTATTTTTTTTAAACTCTCTTATACATACGCCATAGTTTTTTGAAAAATGGCGATTCGCCATGTCTATATTCTTAAACCCACACTCCATAGCAAGAGTTTGTAGTTTATCTTTTTTATTCAATTTTATTTTTTGGCATAGAAGATTACATCTCTGTTGTTGTAATAATTTCGTAAATGTTAAATTGTGCTTTGATAACACATGCTGAATAGCTCTAGGCGTAACCAGATATTGCCTAGCCAAATCATCAATACAAAAGTTTGGATTCTTCATATTGCTTCTTATTACTTCAAGTATCTGATATAAACTAGAAATATTTTGCTCGCGTTGATAGCCATTCTGGATATAGTGTTCAATTTGCAGTGATAAAGTATCACCAATAGTTTTCAATAGCTTTTCAGTATATGTAGATAATGGGGGCTGATCATATAATTTCAATACTAAAGTATTGAGTATATCTCCATAGTGGAGCTTTGATACTTTACCCCATAATTTTTTTAATATCTCACTATGTTGTTCTGATATGATTGAAGTGTTTATTATAAGCGATATGGTATTTCTGTGCATGAGACTTGTTTCTACATATGGTTCCCATAATGGGATAACTATACCATCACCTCTTGGTATTATTATTCTACTTTGCGGAGTTGTTATTTGTAGTGTGGAACATGCATGCAATAACACTATATGCTCTTTCTCACTAAAACAATCTTTGTGAGTTAATGCTATTTGCTGCGGTGAGGAGTTTACTCTCACCAATATTATTTTATTACTTGCTTCCTCAATTTGCATATCACCAATAAATGCATCCATATCAGCATTTGTTGGAATATTAATATTTGCGATATCAAACCCTAGGTGATTGGTTGCAGTTTTAATCCATTGATTCATTCCATCAATCCCTTCAGCATGAAGATCTATTTTTTTATTCATAATGAAAGTATGAAGATTGTAGTTAATCTCTATTTGATGCCAATTCGATTTGGCTGCAGCCATATTTAAAAAACATTTTGCTAAATTAACATATGACCTCTTTTGGTAAACCAATAAACATTGGCTTTCATTGTAACCATATTTATCGATCATACAATATTAGCTCAATTTTCAATCAAAAAAATGGTTATGAAATTATTTGTGTGAATAACTTCGTTTTTTTGCGCAATGTGGCCCTAGTTAAAGGGGGGAGGCTTATATTATATATACTAGCACCACTGATTATGTTTTTATTTTGTTGTTTTATAGTTAAACCATGTTAAGTGATTTAATTCTGAAATAATAATAATTAATAGTAGTTATTATCATAAAACTCGTTGCTTTATGGTTGAGTGTAGAATTTTTAATTAAAATACCGTTTTTTTATGGGCTGATGAAATGTGGTATGTTAATGAGGTGTGAGTGGTTGACAATCATTTAAAAAGTGAGTCAATATCATAAACAATAAAAATGAATACATTTTAGAGGTTTTCCCTAAGTGAACAGTATTTTCAGAATTAACGGATTACTCACCTTCGCTGTATGTGCTTTCTTTTTTTCTTCTTCAGTTATGGCTTCTGAAGAAAGAAATTATAACACTACCACGGCTTTGTTAATGGAATGGTCGCCCTCTACATTTTGTGCCGCAGTGGGACGATAAGTCGTCACTACTTGAGCGGAGCGGCCATCATGAGTATTAAGACTATCGGCATCGATTTAGCAAAAGAGGTTTTTCAGATCCACGGAACTGACGAACACGGCAATCGGTTGTTCAACAAGCAACTCAAGCGAGCAAAAATGCGTTCCTTTTTTGCCAACATCCCTCCATGTTTGATCGGCATGGAAGCCTGTGCTTCTGCCCACTTTTGGGCCGGCAAACTAATATCGATGGGCCATAACGTCAAGCTGATGGTCCATCAGTTCATAAAGCTCTATGTCAAAACCAATAAGCATGATGCTGCAGACGCAGAGGCTATTTGCGAAGCCGTCACTCGACCTAACATGCGGTTCGTGCCAGTCAAAGTTGCCTCATCGGTACGGTTCTTAAAGTTAGGAGCGCGGCGACTACGATTAATCAGCGCATCCATACCGCCTTCATCGGTCAGTTCGCGGTAACGATAAAACGTATCACGCGAAACGCCCATGATTTTACAGGCTTTTGATACGTTGCTGAGTTCTTCAGCCAGATTGAGCAAACCGGTTTTGTGTTTGATAACGGGATTGGTAGTATGAAGCATGAGAGTTACCTCGTGTTTTGTATAAGGATTCGACCCCCATATCAAAACCGGTAACTCTCAACCTTTCAAGGCTCAGTGTCAGATCAAGTCGCGACTAATACAATATATTACATACACTATTCAGTGTTCTACGGACTTACGTTTTTTTATAGAGTTGCCTGTCGGGTGTACGATGGTTATCACAACTGACCTTTTCAGGAATAACCACCTTGATTCCCTTTTCTTTCATATAAATACGGATGTTTTTCCCTGAGTACCCCTTATCCGCCAGTACCGCTTTTAGACGCAATTTTATTCGGATGATACCCACTCGCTTCAGTTAGGACCTGGCGTACCGGCTTTCATTAGCCTGCCCGCAACTCAGGAAGAAACTTAATGGCAATCTTGAGCCATCTGTATCTGTCGTCTGATGGATTTGGGTGCAAAGTCGCCACGAGAGCGACCCAGCCCATGCTCATCGAGCTTATCTGGATTTTTTTCGCACCTGTGGCGGCTTTTAAGGCACGGATATTACTACCATCAAGCGCAATAACATCTCCATTGATTAATTTTTTTATCCTGAATTTGGATCAGCACTATTGAAAATAGTGCTCATAACTCCGGCCTTAGACCACCGGTTAAACTGGTTATAAATAATTTTCCCGTGACCATAACACTTGGATAAATCTATCCACGGTGCGCCTGAACAAAGTTCCCAGAAAATATCGTTCATTGTGAAAAGTAGGGGCGGTCACCTTGTGAGGTGCTTCTTTAGGCGGTAACAGAAGGGAAATCAGTGCCCATGCATCATCAGGGAAATCGTAACGAGCTACATTAAAAGATTTTTTGTAGTTAAAACAGACGTCAAAATGTACAAAAAATAGCTATGTGACATACCCTAATGTGGAATATACACATAGTTTATATTTTTTTGTCAAAACTCCTATATTGACGATCTGTATAGGGTTATCCACATTTTCTATGGACAATCAACATGATGTGCCTACATATTGAGACAACATACCATATGTTGTAATGGTTGTGCTCTATCGACAGATCATGCCACTCCTCAGCCCTTCACATCCCCTTCCTTGGATTCATGATTTATCCTTATATGGTGTGTTTTACCGAAAAAAGGATCCGGGCGAGGGGATTTTTTGTAGACGATCCCCGCGTCAGGATCAGGCACAATAGTACAAACACACCCGACAATTAGCAGAAAAAACACGCAATATGCACCATGACACGGATGATCGCGCTACGTGAAAAATAAAAATCTATCAAGGCTATCCTACAGCAGATTTTACGTAGCGCACGCACTATTCATCCTCCTCTCCACTTGGAAGGAGCCTGATCGTCTGACCGGAAAGGTGGAATGATTTTCTGCTCACTGAATAAAAAGAAGGAGTACCGATGACACTGATCACTCGTGATACCACAGCTGGCCCACTGCTCACCCCCTCTGGCCAGTCCTTTGATGTCGCTCAAGCCATTGCTCTACGCCGGATGGCCATGAGCACCTCGACCAACCGGCCTACCTCTTGGCTCCCGAGATAACGGTGTTACTCGACCATTTTCAAGATCTTCGTAAACGTATGCTGTTCGATTTTTTATGGAATACCGGCGCGCGGATTAATGAAGCCCTGAGTGTTACCCCTCGGGAGATAGTGCTGGATGCGGTCAAACCCTTTGTGATCTTACGAACCCTCAAACAGCGTAATCAAACCGCAGGACGCCGGGGCCGCCCAGGCAAAGATAGTCCCGTAAAACGAACCGTTCCTTTACTCGATCCCCAATTTGTCCGTCGATTACGGGATCACTTGGCAACATTTAATCGTTATGTCACCAGGCCAGTTTGGGAGATTTCGGACGATACGGCACGCAACTGGTTAAAAGAGGCACTACAAGCCGCAACTAATGAAGGGGTTCAGTTCTCCATCGCGAGTATTACGCCGCATACTTTCCGGCATAGCTTTGCCATGCATCTTCTTTATAACCGTGTTCACCCTAAAATTTTGCAGTCTTTTATGGGACACCGTGACTACAAAAGTACCGAGATCTATACGCGGGTGTTTGCACTCGATGTTGCCGGACAGATAGGTGTGAGATTTGGGATGAACTCAGACGAAGCTCGAGCACTGCTACAGCTTCCCAGTTCAACCCCTTTTCTATGCTAAGCGAAAGGTGGAGAGATTATCTGTATCAGACAATTCTCACGCTATAGGTGGAAAGATTTTATGTCTTCACGCGACGGGTACGTAAACTGATCTCTTTCAGTACCGATTTCTCCAACGCACTGTGACCAATCGTCTTATACCATCCAGCTAACTTTCGGAGATCAGGCACGGTTAACTTAGCCTGATCATCATAATCCAACAAACTGTTACGGTAGTTTGTTAAAACCTGAATACATTTACGCGCCCACTCTCCTTCGGCAGCTGAACCTGCTGTTACATGGGGACGGCGCGGTAACCGGGGTCGAACAGGTTTTACCACTTCAGGGGTCGACTCGTCGACATAAGCAAAACGGATCGCTGTCACTGAACGTCCGGTTTTTACCGGCTCCCAGATCACCGAAATATCGGTAGCAGCGTTGATCCTATCTATCGACGGCTGAAGCAACTTCTGCCTAAAGTCTCGATAGTCTTTATACTTACCAAGTAGGTTAGCTTTTTCTCGCATCCACTCAATATCTAATGTCACCTCAATCGCATCATTTTTACGATAGCGATGTAGGTTACGCGCCTTCACTAGCCAACTGTAAAGACGGATCGAAAAAGGTGTATCGAGTCTCGCTAGATTGAGGAAATCGAGTTTAGTGAAACTCTCTTTAAGTTCGTAAAGATAGGGGGCAACATCTTGGCCAAAGCGTAGAACCACCGCGCTATGATCATCACTGCTGACATACTCCAATCGGGAAAACCAGGACAACTTAACAGTTCGAATTTTGCCATTCTTATCTTCACGGTAGATGGTGACCGGTTTTTTCATCAAGCTCTCCGCTGCATCGCGTAACTGTCGATGACTACTGGTCACATTCACACCATAGACTTTCTGGTAATCCTTAGGATAGAGCTTATAGAGGGTATCAGGTTGAGGTTTACGGCTATCAATCTGCGCTAAAGCCAGATTCAACAACCTCATCTCATCAAGAGTGACACCATAAGCTCCTTCCAATAAGTCATTTCCCTGAACAACGGTCAGATTGTCATGGTTCATCCCTGTCACCCGATAGTGGAATATTGGAGTAATTATTCCACATAAGATAGGGTGAGGCAAAAAATGTTCAACGTATAACAAATTGATAATAATTGATTTTTTTATGACAGGAAATCACTCCACCTTTTCTTCATGAACCAAGACAGAAAATGTTTCCACCTAAAAAGGAAAAGGCATGCAACAGGAAATGAATCCACATTAAGGGAACAGAAAATCATTCCACCGTTAGAACCGTACTACTATCAGAAAATGATTCCACCTATAGCAAATAGATCATCGGATCATCATTTAACAAAAGATGATCACTAACGATGCAATTCTATGATTTATCAACAGAAAATAACGCTACACCAAACATGAAATGGATCCACATTAATCAGGAAAAGGATCCACACCACACAGGAAAACACTCCACATCAATACACCTAATGCCTTGAAAATAAATAAAAAACCAGAGTATAAAGAGAAAGATCTAAAAAGAAAGATCAACAAATGCCTTAGGCATTTGATCTTTTCTTGATCCTTCTGAATAAGTGAAACACATCACCAAACATGACATAAAAATTGTTTTTATGCTGGATTAATGCTTATACTGATAAAACTTACATAAAGGAGTATAGCCATGTATGCCAACTCTCAAGCAGCAGTCAAGTTAGCACAACGTGCGGATAGAATGCTGCATTCCCTCAGCGAACAGATCCAGCAACAAAAAGCTGAATTAAAAGGTGATACCTTTTATCAGGTTTATGCAAAAGCAGCTCTCTCCAAGCTACCTAAACTAACTCGAGCGAATGTTGACTATGCTGTTAGTGAAATGGAGGCCGAAGGCTATAGTTTTAAAAAACGTGCTGCTGGCTTATCTCAAAAGTATGCCCTCACGATCCAGAATATCATTGATATTTATCACCATCGTGGCGTTCCTAAGTATCGAGATCGTTACCATGAAGCACTTTGCTTGTTTGTAGGTAATCTGAAAGGAGGCGTATCTAAAACGGTTTCGACCGTATCACTGGCCCATGCCTTACGTACTCATCCTGCCTTGTTGATGGAAGACTTGCGTATTTTAGTCATTGATCTCGACCCGCAATCCTCAGCGACAATGTTTTTAAATCATCATCATGCTGTTGGCTTGGTTGAGACTACTTCTGCGCAAGCTATGCTACAAAATGTCTCTCGGGAAGAGTTATTGAGCGAGTTTATCGTACCTTCAGTGATCCCGGGAGTCGATGTGATCCCTGCTTCAATCGATGATGCTTTTATTGCCTCTGATTGGGATTCGTTATGTCATGAACACCTCGCTGGGCAAAACCCACATGCTGTTTTACGTGAGAATATCGTCGATAAACTAGTAAAAGATTATGACTTTATCCTCATTGATGGCGGACCTCATCTGGATGCCTTCCTCAAAAATGCGATTGCAGCAGCAGATCTTCTGATGACTCCTATTCCGCCGGCACAAGTCGACTTTCACTCAACACTGAAATATCTCACTCGACTGCCAGAGCTTATTGAGTTGATTGAGCAGTCAGGTTATCCGTGTCGTTTGAAAGGCAATATCGGCTTTATGTCAAAATTGTCTAATAAACCTGATCATAAGCTGTGTCACAGCTTGGCAAAGGAGATTTTTGGGGGAGATATGTTGGATGTCAGTTTACCCCGCCTGGACGGATTTGAACGCTGTGGTGAGTCATTTGATACCGTGATTTCTGCTAACCCGGCTACCTATGTAGGAAGTGCTGAAGCATTAAAAAACGCTAGGCTTGCGGCAGAGGATTTTGCGAAAGCCGTTTTTGACCGTATTGAATTTATCCGTATGAACTGAGGTGAGCATGTCTACAAAACGTAAAACGATTGGGCGCACCTTTACTACGCCTTCTCTGACCCCATCAGTTGCCGTTGAGGGGGCAGATTCCTTTAGCCAGGTTTTTACCTTAGCATCAGGAAAAAGAGCGCGATTTACACGGGTGGTGATCCCTTATCATGAGATTGAAACACAAACCTTTGTTGAGCAGGAAACAAATGGTCGAGAACAGGCTGCATTGACTCCTGTGTCATTGCAAAGCATTACTCGGACTTTAGTGATGCAACAATTCTTTCCCGTTATAGGCATACGGCGGAAAGAGCAGATTGAGATCTTAGATGGCTCTCGCCGGCGAGCTGCCGCTTTGTTGGTTGAACGTCCATTAGAAGCGATGGTCACAGAAGACGAAATCTCCGTACAGGATGCTCGTCAGCTAGCTCAAGATATTCAGACGGCGAAAGAGCATAACCTACGAGAGATCGGATTACGTTTGCAGTCATTGCGTAACTCTGGATTAACCCAAAAAGAAATTGCGAAGCAGGAAGGATTCTCTGAGGCTAAGGTGACCAGAGCATTGCAGGCGGCGAGTGTACCCTCATCATTGTTAGCTGTTTTTCCTGTACAGTCAGAACTGTCATTTCCTGACTATAAAGTATTGCTGGATATTGATAATAAGCTCCAGTTGTCATCCTATACATCAGAACAATTTGTAGCCTTGCTTCAAGATGAGTTGTGTGAGATTCAGTCTAAGGCTCTGACTCCTGACGAGAGTAAAGATCTCATCATGACATTGTTCCGCAAGCATAGTCATGAACTCACTGATAGTGAGCGTACAAAACCGGTAGTTACCCCATTATGGGATTTTAACGATAAGAATCGTTATGCTCGCAAGAAGCAAAATGGGCGAGTGTTTAGTTATGAGTTTAATCGTCTATCTACCGAGGTACAGAGTGCACTTGATGAGGCGATTCAAGCGGTACTTGCGGCACATTTGGCTCGAGAGAATTCGTAATGTTTCTCCACGTAAATTTCGCTATTAACTAAATGAATTTAAAGAATTTCATGTGAGAATTTCAGGCTGAAATCACCACGATTTCAGCCTGAAGTATACGACTCAGATGGATTTTCCTTAAACCGCTGGTACTGAACAATAGAATATTTTCTTTGGTCTCCATCCAGTCTGTCGTTTCACCGCCTTATCGGATCTGAGCACTATCTAGTACTGATACTTGACAGAACTCATACCTATTCGATACGCCTGCTACTAGCAACCTCTCCGCTTTTCGTTTTGGTGACATAGGCACTCTGTATTAGCTTGTGAATACTTGTAATGTTTCTCCACGTGATTTTATGAGTTAATAAATTGAATTTAAATGGTTTTTGTTGAATATTTCAGGGTGAAATCTCCATTGGGTTATCTTGATCCCTGAGCTTTATTTTATCCAGTATGCCGTGAAACTTCCGATTTTCATAACGGGGATATAAGGTGCTGTTTTCTGCCTAATTTTGTTTAAAATAGTGACATGAATAGACTGTAAGCATTCAACTTCCAGTTAATGCAAGATGGTCAACAGATACGTGAAATGAGGTGTTTCGCCGGAGCCAGTCGTTTCGTTGTCAATCGTGTGCTTGGTACTTCAGAATAAGAATTATGAAGTGGGGTACAAATACATTTCGTACACGAAGATCTGTTTTATTTGAGATGTGTTGTATTCGGTTATCGAAGTGCCTACATGTACTGCAACCCTAGTAATTCTCTAGACGTTGCGTCGTATCCTTTTCAGGGCACTTATAATACGGGAGGTGGATGAGATCAAAGAGTCTATCTTATTCTCTGCCTTGAACCCACAGGCGGCAGTCCTCTGGGCGAAGAGCAACGATGAGCAGGGTCACCCCTTGCTCGGTCATATGCTGGATGTTGCAGCAGTGGCTGAGGTGATCTTGGAACTTGAACCCTGTGCAACGCATAGCAGGCTTGCCGGTCAATTTGGTCTGCCCGTTACAGTAACTCTCCGATGGTTAGCTACGCTTGTCGGGTTGCATGACATTGGCAAGGCTATTCCCGGTTTTCAGGCAAAATGGCCGCAGGGATTGGAGCTAGCCAAGATGCAAGGACTGACGTTTTCTGAGGCATCACGTCGCAGCGATCGGCATGACTGGGCTTCGACCGCTATTTTGGAGGCGTGGTTACCGGTACGCACAGGGGCTAATATCACGTGGTGTCAACAGGTGGCCGAAGCGGTCGGGGCGCATCATGGCTACCCGTTACAGCAAAAAGAAATTGAGAGGGGGCTGGCAACAAGGGAAGAGCGAGTTTGGCAACAAGCGCGGCAGGTATTGCTCGATACCTATTGGGAGGTGTTATCTCCGACAGGAGATATCGTCACCGACGAGTTACCACTACCTGCGATTAACTGGCTTGCCGGTTTGACCTCCATTGCCGATTGGATCGGCTCCAATACCGAGTGGTTCCCAAGTGGAATGCGCTGCGATGATCTCAAGGCGTATTATGCCCATGCCAAGTTATTGGCCCATCAGGCATTGAGAGCTATCGGCTGGCTTCCCTTTACGCCTTTGCTTTCCGCTCCCATACCGCTTGAGCAGCAATTGGGCCTCATCCTCTCTGCTGGTACGTCAGTCATGCCAAGAGCATTGCAACGTCAGGGTATTGCCTTGTTGCAAAAGAGCCAGGGCCCTGCACTGCTGTTGGTTGAGGCTCCGATGGGGGAAGGAAAAACCGAACTCGCCTTTATGGCTCATTTGTATCTACAGCGTACACTTGGTCATCGCGGTTTCTATCTGGCCCTGCCGACGCAAGCTACCGGTAATGCCTTGTTTTCCCGAGCCCAACAGTTTATTACTGCATTTACCCATGGGCAAATGCCTGATCTGCAACTGATCCACAGTGGTGCAGCTCGCCAGGAGATGATGGCTGCGCTTCAGGATGTGTGGGGGACTGCGGGTAAGCAGGTTGAAAGCGTAGAGGCGGCGCGCTGGTTTTCTCGTCGTAAGCGGCCACTGATTGCTCCTTATGGTGTAGGCACTATCGATCAAGCATTATTTTCGGTGCTGAATGTGAAACACCATTTTGTGCGCCTTTGGGGCTTAGCTAATCGAGTGGTAGTACTCGACGAAGTGCATGCCTATGACACTTATACAGAGGGACTTATTGAGGCGCTATTACGTTGGCTTAAAGAGTTGGGGTGTTCGGTTATCCTAATGAGCGCAACCTTACCGACAAGGCGCCGTAATGATTTGCTCAAGTCATGGCAAGTGGAGCCAACCGCATTGCCGGTACTGGCGTATCCGCGTCTGGTGTTAGCCGATGCTCGTGGTCTTGACTGGGATGACAAGCTAGAAAGTCGGATGATGGCGCCTGTCAGACTGGCTGGATGTGGCACTACACCGGAAGATTTGCTGAGTATTGCACTCGCGTCCCTCGCTCAAGGTGGTTGCGGCGCTATTATCGTCAACACAGTCGAGCGGGCGCAGCAACTCTTTATGCAGCTAAAAGCACAACTATCTGAAGAGGTTGTGCTTCTGTTATTTCATGCCCGTTTCCCTGCTGATGAGCGTGCGCAGCGGGAAGCCGAGGTCATCTCTACTTTTGGTAAGGATGGAGTGCGACCACTTCGAGCCCTGCTGGTAGCGACACAAGTTGTAGAGCAGTCACTCGATATCGATTTTGACTTTCTGTTAAGCGATTTAGCGCCAATCGATCTGCTGTTGCAGCGGGTTGGTCGATTGCACCGCCATCAACGCTCGGCACGTCCTGATGCACATCGCCAACCTGTGCTGACTGTGGCAGGCCTCTTACCGGGCACGTTACCCGATTTGACCACTACCCGTTGGCGCTTTGTCTACGATCCTTATCTACTTGCCATGACCTGGGTTCGTCTCCTGGATGAGACTCATTTGCAACTTCCCTTCGATATTGATCGGTTGGTACAGGCTGTTTATGGTGATGGCACGTTGCCCGATTCGGTTGGGGATGAGCTACGCCGCTATATCGAGGAGTACAGCTACGCCGCGCACCTTGCAGCGTTACAATATCAGCGACAGCTGGCCTGTAATATCGCTATCAGGGCAGAGGCCGATCCGGCATCAGCTTATTCAGGTAAACCGAGGGGCCACGAAGAAGGCGAGGGTGAAGATATGGGGCTCGCTAACTGTACCCGCCTAGGTAAGCCTAGCATCACGGTTATCCCGCTTTTTGCCAGTGAACAAGGTACTATGTTGATACCGGGGGGAAATCCCATTGATCTGAATGCGCCACTGACCCGAGATCTGGCCTGCCAATTCTGTGCCCGACAAGTGAGTGTTTCCAATCAAGCCCTAGTCAAGGCTATTACGTGCCAACCCGAGGTTAGAGGGTTTGTCGAGAGTCCCTTGCTTCGTTACTGCTATCCACTGTTACTCGATAGTGAGGGAAGGGCGCAGTGGGAAGGCGGGTGGTCTATCCAGCTCGATCAGACATTGGGGCTTATCTATCGGAATAAGGAATAACCCAAGGAGTGATGATGATAAAGAGATGTAATCTGCTCGATGAGCCTTGGTTACCCGTCAGGATGGATAGCGGTGAGATTCAGGAGTTAGGTTTGTTGACCCTCTTTGAGCAGGCCTCCCATGTGGTGGCATTAGCCGAGACTGCGCCTCCATCCTTGATGGCCCAATATCGCCTGTTGCTTGCTATCACCCATCGGGCCTTAAGCATGAAGACATCGAGTTGGGGGCAGCAGGATTTACGCATCTGGTTTACTCAGGGGTTGCCTAGCGAGGCCATTACCTCTTACTTAGAGAAGTGGCGCGATCGCTTCTGGCTATTTCACCCTGAATATCCTTTTATGCAGGTGGCTGCGTTGGCTACGGTCACGGAAACCTGTGATAGGTTTAAACCTTGGACTCAGATCGATTTAGCTAGTGTCTGTGGCAATGCTCCCGTAGTGTTTAATCATGCCTGGGATAGTGCGCCAGGGTCGCTCTCCCCGCTTCAGGCCATCCGTACTCTGCTCGGTTTTTTACAGTGCACACCCGGCGGTTTGGTTAAAGTCTTTCGTGATGCTGATAAGGCAGGTCCCCTGGCCGACACGGCGGCAGTCTTACCGCAAGGGGATACTCTGGCCCAAACCCTCATTTTGAGCCTACATCCTAGCACACCTGATGGACATGAAGACTTACCAAGCTGGGAGCGGCCCGCGCTGACTATCGCCAATTTGAAAGCGGCAGCCGTGCTCGCCAGCGGCCCTAATGATCGCTATACCCGTCAGACTCGCGCTGTCCTCTTTCAATGTGAGGAAGAGGGGAACATCCGCTGGCTGCGTTTTGCTGCGGGACAGGGACTGGAAGAGGAGCCTCATGCTCCTGATCCAATGGCTAACTATCGAGCGGGGAGTCTCCGACCGGTTCGTCTTACTTTTAGCGAAGGACGAGCACTGTGGCGCGATCTCCCTGCCCTATTGCCTGATGGTGGGGGTAACCAATCGATTCCGGCTGCGATCTTGGATAATGCCACCCGGCTTAATAAATCGCTGGGTAAAAAACAGCTTCGCCTGTTGGTCGCCGGTCTGGCCAGTGACCAGGCCAAGCTCCTACGGTGGCGGGTAGAGAATGTCTCGCTGCCGCTGGCGCTGCTTGACCATCCCCAGGTAACTCGCGAGGCCCGCCAGATGCTGGAAATGGCTGAGACCCTGTTTAGCACACTCAAGGGAGCCGCAGTTCAACTGATTGCAGATACCTTGCCTGATAGCCAACAAAAGGATACCCGCAGCCGTGCTCGCGCCCTATTTGATGCCGGCCCGGTGGCGCCGTGCTTTTTTGCCCGCGCAGAGCGTGTCCTGATGACGACCCTGCAACAGTTAGAGCACGCTCCTGATGTGGCTGAGAGGCAATGGCAGCGGGAGTTAAAAGGCGCCGCTTTAGCTGCATGGGATACGTTGCTAACAAGTCAAGGCGGTGGGGCGCGCCTTTGGCGCGCTAATGCCAAGGTGCAGCCCCGTGTGTGGTCAGTGATTAGGAAACAACTGACTGCCCTTAACGAAACAGGAGAAGTGCAATGAGTGATCACGCTTTTGTTGACCATCTACAGCGACTCGCCCAGCGCAATCGTGGGGCATTGGCTGAGCTGCGGCGCAGTCTTACCTTTCCCCCCGGCAGTGCTCCTCGCGTTTTTCCCTATGTTGAGCCCTTTATCGCTGCCAATGAGCATCCTGACTCAGCACGTCGTCAGTCGCATTATTTAGTGGCTGGGCTCTTTGCGCTCCATCCTCAGCATGGCGCAATGACCTTGGCAGAGGCGATGGGAATTCTCTATCGTCAGCAGGAACAGAGTCCCTCCATTGAGGGGCGCTTTATCGCACTGCTTGAGTGTGATGGTGCAAGCTTGGCTGAACCATTGCGCCATGCTGTCACATTGCTGAGATCTCAGGGGATAGCCATCGATTATAACGACTTACTAAGAGATCTCACCGATTGGCTTAATCCTACCCGATGCGAGCAGCTCGATAAGTTACGTTGCCGTTGGGCTACAGATTTTTACCGCGTAGCCGCCCATACCGATTCAAACGACGCAATCCCTCAAGGAGAAAAATGATGGCCCTGTTTGTTGAACTGCATCTTATCCAGAACTTTGCCCCTTCTAATCTGAATCGAGATGATACCGGAGCTCCCAAGGATGCCATCTTTGGTGGGCAGCGACGGGCACGGGTTAGTAGTCAGTGTCTTAAGCGCGCCATGCGTCTTTATTGCCGTGATCAGCAGCTGATCCCTCCGGAATATCGCGCACTGCGCACCAAGAGGCTACAAGCATTACTGCTGGAAAGGCTTGCTGATCGAGATCAAGAAGAAGCGATCGGCAAGATTGAAGTAGCCTTGGCTGCCGCTGGGCTTAAGCTCAAAGATGGGGGGAAAACCGAGTATTTGTTGTTTCTTGGTGAGCGTGAGATAGCCGGTTTTGCCGCATTGATTGAAGATCATTGGGAGGTATTGGTGCTCCCGGCTACTGGTGAGAAAAAAAGTAAAAAAGAGAGTAAAGCGGCCATCCCTGCAGAGTTAGCAAAACAGGCCAAGGCGTTGCTCGATGGAGGGAAGGCGGTGGATGTCGCTCTCTTCGGGCGTATGCTGGCTGACTTGCCCCAGGTCAATCAGGATGCAGCCTGCCAGGTAGCTCATGCCATCAGCACCCATCGGGTTGAGCGTGATTTTGATTACTTCACCGCGGTCGATGATGTCAGCGGTCCTGACGAAACTGGTGCGGGTATGATTGGCCAGATCGAGTTCAACTCCGCCACATTTTACCGTTATGCTCTGCTCGATGTGAGCAAGTTGTTGAAGAATCTACAAGGTGATAAGGCGCTGACAGCGTCGGCTATTGAGGCGCTGATCCAGTCCATGGTCCGCGCAGTTCCGAGTGGCAAGCAGAACAGCTTTGCTGCCCATAATCTACCCGAGTTTATCGGTGTAAGTCTGCGGCAAAGCCCCCTCAACTTAGCCAACGCGTTCGAGCGGCCTATTCAGCCCCGTCATGATAAAAGCCTGACGGAGCAATCAGTAGCTGTGCTGAGTGAGTACGCCTGCAAGCTGGCTCCTGTCTACGGTGATAGTGGGGATCGTTGGGCGCATATCGATCTCACAGGAGGGTGGGCGCTCGCGCATAGCCAGGCCCATCGTTCAGTAAGCGATCTGGCTACTTGGGTACGCGATGCTGTCGAGGCGCAGTGGGGAGAATAATATGCCGACACTGCTACTACGGTTACAAGGGCCCATGCAATCTTGGGGAACGACAAGCCACTTTGATGAGCGCGATACTCAGCTTGAACCATCCAAGTCAGGGGTTGTGGGGCTTATTTGCGCCGCCCTTGGGCGTGATCGGAGTGAGCCTGTCGATGATCTCGCGGGCCTTATTATGGGGGTCAGGGTAGACCGGGAAGGGATTGTATTGCGCGATTATCAGACTGCTACTGGTGTGGTCAATGCGGCGGGTAAAGTCGATATGAAACGCACTGTTGTCAGCCCACGCTATTATTTGAGCGATGCAGCATTTTTGGTCGCTCTTGAGGGCGATACTGCCTGGTTGAAGCGTATTCACCATGCGATACGCTATCCCCACTGGCCACTCAGTTTGGGTCGAAAAGGGTGTCCTCCCTCACCGTCGGTGTATCTATCCGATGGTCTGCAAGAGTCCCCTCTGCTGGCAGCCTTGCGCGACTATCCCGACTTAATTGAAGGTGCTGGGATGCAGGCCCGTCGTTTATTACTGGAGGCCACAGAAGGGGCGGTGCGGTTTGATCAACCCATCGCTCCCTTTGCTGAACGTCGCTTTGGCCCTCGCTTTGTGCTCACTCAGCAACTGGAACCTAGGGAGGTGCTATGCCCCTGAACAAACTGCACCTAAGCCGATTGATATTGAATCCCAGAAGCCGAGAGGTGCGCCGGGATTTGACTAATCCTTACGAGTTGCATCGCACTCTGGCTAGGGCTTTTGCGCCTGACGAAGAAACAGCACCGGCGCGTTTCTTATGGCGTCTTGAGCCCAGCGCTAACTGGCAGCAGCCTCAATTATTGGTGCAATCAAAAACGGCGGCTGATTGGGAGCCGCTACGTGCGCTTCCTTATTATCTGCTGGGCGAGGTGCAAGAAAAGATTTTGATGGCTGCGCAGTGGATAGAGCATGAGCGTATCTATCGTTTTCGGCTGCGGGCTAATCCGACCGTGACCCATGATGGTAAACGCAGAGGATTGTCTAGCGAGGAAGAACAGTTGGCTTGGCTGAGTCGCCAAGGGCTACGCCACGGCTTTACGCCTGTTCAGGCGTTGGTCAGTCACTCTGCCATGCAATACGGTAGTAAAGGTACTAACCGCCTTAGTGTGATGACGGCTACCTTTGAAGGCTATCTGAGGGTAAATGATATCCGTACGCTGTTGACGGCGTTGCAAGAGGGGATCGGCCCGGCAAAATCCCTGGGCTGTGGCTTGCTTTCATTAGCTAAATTATGATGTTACCGCCGATTAAACCGTTACCCATCAAAGATCGTCGATCCATGTTGTTTCTTAAGTATGGGCAACTTGATGTGATCGATGGTGCCTTTGTGTTGGTGGATAGGGAGGGAGTTCGTACTCATATCCCCATTGGCACAGTTGCTTGCCTGATGCTTGAGCCGGGTACTCGTGTCTCTCATGCCGCCGTCAAATTGGCGGCGATGGCTGGGACATTGCTGGTTTGGGTCGGGGAGGCAGGGGGTCCGCCTCTATGCAGCAGGTCAGCCGGGTGGGGCGCGCTCCGATCGGCTGCTCTTTCAGGCCAAACTTGCGCTTGACGAAACACTACGTCTTAACGTAGTTCGCAAGATGTTTGCGTTGCGCTTTGGTGAACCGCCTCCCAGTCGTCGTTCGGTGGAACAGCTGCGCGGTATTGAAGGCGCCCGGGTGCGTGAGACTTACAAATTGCTGGCCGCTCGCTATGGGGTAAAGTGGCAAGGTAGGCGCTATGACCCCAAGGACTGGGCTAAGGGAGATCGGGCTAATCAATGTATCAGTGCCGCGACCTCCTGTCTTTATGGTATTACGGAGGCAGCGATTCTGGCGGCGGGATACGCTCCTGCCATTGGCTTTATTCATAGTGGTAAGCCGCTTTCGTTTGTTTATGATATTGCTGATATTATCAAGTTTGAGACCGTAGTGCCCCAAGCTTTCGAGATTGCTGCCCGGGGCGATATCAATCCGGAGCGCGCCGTGCGTTTGGCCTGTCGTAACAGTTTTAACAAACAGCGAACTTTGGAAAAACTGATCCCGCTAATTGATGAGGTGCTTGCTGCCGGAGGAATCAATCCACCGGTACCTCCTAAGGATGCGCAGCCGCCAGCTATTCCTGAACCTGCCAGCCTGGGAGATATAGGTCACAGGAGTTAGTGATGAGTATGTTGGTGGTTGTGACTGAAGACGTTCCCCCACGCTTGCGTGGTCGGCTTGCCATCTGGCTGCTGGAGGTACGCGCCGGAGTTTATGTCGGAGATGTATCACGCCGGGTACGGGAGATGATTTGGCAACAATGCGAGGCGCTGGTAGAGCAAGGTAATATTGTGATGGCATGGCCTACTAACAATGATTCGGGATTTGATTTTCAAACCTTAGGGGTTAATCGAAGAATACCGGTAGATCTGGATGGCTGTAGGTTGGTTTCATTTCTACCTATTATAAATCAATAAGTTATTGTTTATTAATAATCTGGATAATGCGGTGTTTTTAAAGTCTATAAAAAACACAAAAAAATCAATAAGATATACTAAGTGTATTCCCCGCGTCCGCGGGGATGAACCGCCAGATCGCTTCGAGTACACGTTTATCACTGGCGTATTCCCCGCGTCCGCGGGGATGAACCGTTCATCTACAGCCATCGAGATTGCGAACGCATGTATTCCCCGCGTCCGCGGGGATGAACCGCCGGAATGGTGAAAAATAACCACCTTGTATGGGTATTCCCCGCGTCCGCGGGGATGAACCGGCTGATGGAACGCAGATGACATGGCAGCGTGGGTATTCCCCGCGTCCGCGGGGATGAACCGAATGGATAGGAACAGCGCCACTGTTGGTCAACCGTATTCCCCGCGTCCGCGGGGATGAACCGATATAATCATTTTAAAATATCTGATTTAATGGGTATTCCCCGCGTCCGCGGGGATGAACCGTAAAAGGTCGCGCCTATCTGGCGAGACTTCAGGTATTCCCCGCGTCCGCGGGGATGAACCGAAGGCATCAGCTACGACGCTGCTGTCTCCCGCGTATTCCCCGCGTCCGCGGGGATGAACCGCCGTGCTCCCTAAACCAGGCACGCAAGTTGAAGTATTCCCCGCGTCCGCGGGGATGAACCGCCGCTAAACGCTGACGCCACAATCATTGTCAAGTATTCCCCGCGTCCGCGGGGATGAACCGATGATGCATGGCAACTGGCAGATGCTCTTGATGTATTCCCCGCGTCCGCGGGGATGAACCGACACAGGAGCGCCGTGGGAGGGCGAAGAGGAAGTATTCCCCGCGTCCGCGGGGATGAACCGGTAAGAGGGTCGGCGGCGATATCCCGGCACATGTATTCCCCGCGTCCGCGGGGATGAACCGGTCGGGTTTATCGATGGGGCAACATACCCAGAGTATTCCCCGCGTCCGCGGGGATGAACCGGAAGTATATGTTTCCGTTACACAGAAGAAGAAGTATTCCCCGCGTCCACGGGGATGAATCGCCAGTTCCGTACGTACATAACCTACCGGATCAGGATGGCGGCAGGATTTGCACCCGATGTGCTAGACGCCTCGCCTCTTCCTGATCCCGGTATTCATTCGCCTTTTTCATCATTTCTGCCGTTGGTTCCGGCAGTTTTTCAAAGAATTCCTTAAATCGTTTAGCGACCGACCGCAGAGAAACACTGTCCGTGCGGGCGGTATTCTGATTCGTGTAAACCAGGCGGGCAAGCGGTTTGGTCAGCGCCTTCCCTTCCATAAAGCGTTTGAAGGTCCAGAGATAAATATCAACCAGCTCCAGCCCTGCACTTTTTGTACCCGACTGGAAGACCAACGGTTTAGCTGGCATGTTCTTCATATCCATAACCGGTAAACCGGGTCCGAGTGCCCAGGGCTGTTTACGGATCTGGTAATAGAACTGACTCAGCTCCCGCTGGGTGGTATTAAACTGTGACTGCTGGTCCACAATGATATTGGCTATTTTATTCGGTGACCCCAGGCGGGAACAGATACCGTGCAACACTGACTGGAACCCGATCATGTTGGGCATGATCTGCAGCTTTTCCTTACCGGTTTTGCAGTTATATCCCAGCTTGTCAAAGTGAACCATTGCCCAGGACAACGCATCGGAAATCAGTTCTATCGAACAGGGATCGCCCAGAGTATGCACGCGTGCAAGTAACGCCCTGCAGACCTCACTGAACAGGGGGGAGGCACGTTCATCATGGGCTTCGTGACGGGCACGCCACGCTTTTTCAGCCAGTTCATCATCAAACAGGTTTGCCAGATTCAGCAGCAGCGGGTACCGCAAGGGGGTCCAGTAAGCAGACCAGGGCACTACCGGATTCAGTCCCTGATCAAACACCTGGTCGAAGAACGAAATAATGGCGTGATCCCGTTTAACCACCTGCCAGATATCAAATCGTATCCGGTGCTTCTTCTGCAGGACAAGCAGCGTATCAACCACCTCATCAAGGCGACGCATGCCCAGCTCTGCGGCGTGCAGGCGTTGTACTTCCAGTTTCTTACGCAAGGCAGCAAGATCTGCTTCGGCAACCTTGTCCAGGTCATCCTTAGAGGAAAGCACGCCATAGGAAAGCACGGGCTGGGTGCGGTCAAAAAGATTCGGACCGGTATGGCCGGTTTCATCCACATAAAAATGCATGCAAGGTTCCTTTATCAAGCAGGCACAGGCGAAACGATATTGTTTATGCGACTGTAAAACCTTCCTATCAGTAGCTGCAAGAGAACCGGTTAGCCTTTTTTCGGATCTTAGGAGGGTGCAATTAGCAATCCCTATAAAATAATTGCCATTGATTGATTAAAGCTATCATCTAATCTCGAATGCACAAACCTTGCACAACTTAACGATTTGCTCTAGTATTGCTGTTATAAAATCGAAAAGGAGGTTGTATGAGCACATCAACCCAGAAACGACACAGTAATGATCACTACTCCAGCATGCACAATATGTCGAACTCAGGCATTGCAGCTGCACGCCTCCAGAATTTTGTTAAGACTCTGGTAGAGGAAATCCAGTCTGGAGTGACCCCTCTTTCTCCTGAAAGTATGGCTGAAACCGACGCACTGTTCGCTCTTGATGCCATCCTTACGTCCATGAAGCACCGTGCTGTTAACAGCCTAACGCCAGAAAAAAAACGTCAGCAACGGCGTTTACACAGTAAGGCATTGTTCCTGCAAACGCTGGAAAATGATGGTGGGATATACACCTCAGCCGAGGCGGCAAAAATCTTGGGGCGGAGTAAACCAACAGTGAAAACCTGGAAAGATACCGATCGGTTACTTGCCCTCGATATTGATGGTGAATTTTACTACCCGGTATTTCAGTTTACTGATGAAGAGGGGATCTCGGATAAAGGCGTGCTTCGGGGCGTGGCTGAACTGATGCCTATGCTGAGCAACTTCAGTGACAGAATGAAATATTCGTTCTTTATGGAACAGAGAAATACTGTTCTGGATGGCCTGACCCCTGCAGGATGTACGTTTACCGTCGCCAAGGTTCTGAAAGGTAATCCTGATGAAAAAGTGATGAATGAACTACGCCGACTGGCTCGCAACTACGGTACACAAAACGCAATTTAATGAAAGGGGGGGGCTTGCCCCCCTTTATCAGTTATTCCTCAACAGGAATTCCCAAGTCATAAACAAGAATATCCGCAGCTTCCTTGTCCTGATATTCAAACTGACTGAGGCTTGTCTGGCTCCGGGTTGTGGCCAGCCCGGTTCCGGCCGGATCGTTATGCCATAGAACAAGGCATGGGTCACCGGTGACATTTGACAGAAATTCCATTCCGTCAAACCCTGCTGAATGAACCTTTTTAGCCAGATACTGAGTCACTGCTCGATTTGACGTTGTCACATCATGCAACGTCAAGTTACTGCGTTTAATCAGCTTGCTAACACTAAGGATTCTAATATCTCTCTCAATAACGATGCTTCCCATCATGTAATTATCGAGTTCTGACTCCCTGAGTCCTTTTTTATGCTGAAAAACTTCCTTCATCGCCGTATCCGGAGCTCTGGCTACGTACATAGATCCGTGGATACCATCAATAAGGCTGTAACGGCAATCCTTACCATTACGATTGAAAAAGACATTGCTTCCGCCATGACAACCAAACTGAAGCCGGAAGACCTCAATTTTTGCTCGTTCGGTATCTCCGCTCAGCTGGAGCTGTGAGTCCTGCAACTTACTGATTTTGTCTAAAGCTGCCATATCCTGTTCGTTCATGCCTGCATTTACAGAAGTTTCAACAGTCTGATTAACGTCGTCGTTTGGGTTTTCCCCTAATTTTATGCTCATAGTTTTCACCATATTTTTTAGTCGGATTTGTATAAGCCATAGGCTTAATCTCCATTGTGTTGAAATGTTATCCCTTGGTCTGAATACGCCTTGGGATGATGTATCTGTAGCTACGCTGACAGACCCTGAAAGCATAAACGATTAAAAATGTAAAACAACAGCTTATAATGCAGAGAGTTACAGAGGATTACGGAGGACGAGGAAGCAGCCTTCCACAAAAAGAAGGGATGATCTGCTTATACCTTTTTTCGGATCTTTGCTGAAAATGAGCGATGCAAACATAGGCATATGTATAACATATACATTGCCTGTACATAGGCTCAACATATGCATATACTTAACCTATGCAAATGGCCATCAGGCCATAATACTAGGAGGTCATCATGCGAACCGTATCTATTTTTAAAAATGGTAACAACCGCGCCGTCCGGCTGCCCCGCGATCTGGATTTTGAAGGTGTGAGTGAGCTAGAGATCATCCGGGAAGGTGACAGCATCATCTTACGTCCCGCCCGTCCGACTTGGGGCTCATTTGCACAGCTAGAAAAAGCTGATTCGGATTTTATGGCCGATCGCGAAGACGTGATCAGCGATGAAGGACGCTTTACGTTATGAAACAGCGCCGAACCTATATGCTCGATACCAACATCTGCTCCTTCATCATGCGCGAACAGCCGGAAGTAGTGCTAAAACGCCTAGAGCAAGCCGTTCTGCACAACCATCGCATCGTCGTGTCGGCTATCACCTATGCTGAAATGCGATTCGGTGCCATTGGTAAGAAGGCCTCGCCACGCCATGTACAATTAGTTGATGCATTCTGTTCCAGGCTGGACGCCATCCTGCCGTGGGATAAGACGGTAGTCGATGCCACCATTGTAATTAAGGCCGCGTTAGCCGCCGCTGGCACACCAATTGGCCCGAACGATACGGCGATCGCCGGACACGCCATCGCTGCGGGAGCGATTTTGGTGACGAATAATACGCGGGAGTTTGAGAGGGTAGCGGGGTTGATGCTGGAAGATTGGGCAAAATAACGTAGTATGATCGACATTTTGTGCCCTGAGCATAGCGCTGGCGTTGCAGAAGGAACGCTATAAGCAGGGCGAGAAGAAGCTCGGCTATGCGGGGCTATGTAAGCTGCTCACCGAGTGGCGCAACAACGCGGAAACGGCTTGGCTGGCCGATGCGCCTGTTCATCCCTTGCAGCAGACACTCAAGGATTTGGAGCGGGCCTACACCAACTTCTTCGCCAAGCGGGCGGACTTCCCGCGTTTCAAGAAGAAAGGTCAGTCCGACAGCTTCCGCTATCCCGATCCGAAGCAAATCAAGCTCGATCAGGCCCACAACCGTCTGTTCCTGCCTAAACTTGGCTGGCTGGCTGCGCTACCGCAACAGCCGCGACGTGCTCGGCACGGTGAAGAACATCACCGTGAGCCAGTCGTGCGGCAAGTGGTTCGTAAGCATCCAGACTGAGCGGGAAGTGGCGCAGTCCGTGCCTCAGTCCACGAGCGCCATCGGCATCGATATGGGCGTAGCCCGCTTTGCCACGCTCTCGGATGGGACGTTTTACGCGCCGCTCAACAGCTTCAAGCGGCACGAAAAGGCGCTGCGCCGCGCGCAGCAGGCCATGAGCCGAAAGGCCAAGTTCAGCAACAACTGGAAGAAGGCAAAGACCCGCGTCCAGAAGATTCATTCCCGCATTGGCAACGTCCACCGCGACTTCCTGCACAAAGTCTCATCCACGATCAGCAAAAACCACGCGATGGTGTGCATCAAGGACTTACAGGTACGGAACATGTCCAAGTCGGCGGTAGGCACAGCAGATGCACCGGGAAGAAACGTTCGGGCTAAGTCCGGCCTGAACAAGTCCATTCTCGATCAAGGCTGGTTCGAGTTCCGCCGCCAACTGGACTACAAGCTGGCATGGAATGGTGGCTGGCTTGTCACTGTGCCACCGCAGAACACGAGCCGCACCTGTCCGTGCTGCGGCCATGTGTCGGCGGACAACCGCAAGACGCAGGTTCAGTTCTTGTGCGTCGAATGCGGCTTCGAGGAAAACGCCGATCTGGTCGGTGCGATCAATGTTTTAAGGGCGGGACACGCCCGGCTAGCCTGTAAAGTGAGCGGTGCGGTAATGCCGCCAGCAGCAGGAACCCACCGAAGCGGTCATGTGTGGCTCAATGCCACGCCTGAGCGCCGTAGGAATCTCTGGCCTTCAGGCCGGGGAGGATGTCAACAGGTGCTCGTGGTACAGTGGATAATGTGTTGAAAGAACGAACCATTTCAGGAAAGAAGCAATATGTCCATAACCGTTACTGTCCTGTTGGAAAACCGACTCAATCCAAGCTCTAAAAAATTGCTGTGTGCTAAAGCTGGCCTTAGCCTGTTGATACAGGATGAAAATGACTCAATTCTGTTTGATACAGGGCCTGATGATAGTTTCATGCATAACGCGGGTTTAATGGGTGTCGATTTGACAAATTTAACTGCGGTGGTTCTTTCACACGGGCACTATGATCATTGCGGCGGTGTTCCGTGGTTACCTGATTCAACTCGGATAATATGCCATCCCACGGTGGCGATTGAGCGCTACTCTGGAGTAAGATTTTTAGGTTATACAGCAAGAATAAAAAAATTATCATTACATAATGATTTTTCACGTTTTCGCATGGATTATAGCAGCACCCCATTACATATCAGTGAGCGTTTTTTGTGGTCAGGAGAAATTCCTGTAGATAAACCACGTGCTTATGGTGTTACCGGTAGTAAGAATGTAAAAGCAGATTATGTAAAAGATGAGGGAGTTTTAATCTATAAATCCGACTTGGGGCTGATCATCTTTGTCGGTTGTGGCCATCGAGGGCTAATTGATATCGTACGCCACTGCCAGAATATAACCGGAATATATCATATTCATGCCATATTTGGTGGTTTTCATCTGCGCTTTGCATCCCCCATTAATCTTAGGAAGGTAAGGCAGCTTCTACAGCGAAATAAACCAGATAAAATAATGGGTTGTCATTGTACTGGTAAATGGGGCCGTTTGTGGTTGCCGGAAGTAGTCGCTCCGGCAACCGGAGATGTTTGTATTCTTGGATAGAGCTTATGATTGTGCTATTCTACTAAATATCTATAATCAGGTTATAGGGTTATACAGAGGTCATAATGTTTTCTTCTGACTCTATCGTATTTGAAGTCATATTCTATCTAGCTCTGACATTTTTATTGTTGGGGTTTAGAGTTGGTTTTGCATTAATAATTAGTGTCATTTCATTTATTTTTCTTAATGTAATGTACTGCTCGACTCTATCCTTAGATGAGAGCAAGAATTTTTCAGAGCATGTACTTAAATATCTTGAGTATTATGTCTATGTGATGTGGGGGATCGGTGTCGTATGGCGGATATTAACATTCAGGCGTAACTGGAGTAACTTTATGGAAAGTTGGAAGAGGTATAAAACAATAAATACGATAATAAAAAACTATAAATAGTTATCCATGATAAGCGGGACGTAAGATCGAGTTACAGCGTGTTGGCCAGGGTTGCCTGGCATGTTCCGGCATCGAGTGCCGGTGATGGCCCAGGGCGCGGTGTTGCCCGCCCCGCAGCAGATCAGTAACAGGATAGAAGCTGTTGCGCTCCGGCAGCTAGTTGCCTTTCAGAGCGCTGAGTGGCTATGTTTAATTAACCGATGAGGGCTTTTGCCTTAGCTCTTATATCGGCCAGCTCAATAGCGCTGATAGTACCTTTTTTTGTTACTTTTCTGGCTCGCCAGTCAACGCAAGTGATCTGATCCGCTAACGCTACGCTGTCACGTTCTCCCGAAAGTTCTACCTCAAAGGGATAATTCTTAACCTTAGTGGTACAGGGTACGCACAGTAATAATCCGACTTTATTGTTGTATGCAAACGGACTTAGTACGACGGCGGGGCGCTTTCCCCCTTGTTCGTGCCCTGCTACGGGATCAAAATCAATCCAGATCAGATCACCCGAATCCGGTACAAAACGTGAAACCATCAGAGTAACTCCTTTCCTACCGGCTCGCCAAAGCCCATTCTTTCATGAATGTTATCCTCGGTGATCCCAGCTAAGAGCGTATCAAGTGAATACTCTTTTGCTTTCACCGGGATGATCACGATCCGACCGTCTTCTACAGCAATATCAACGGTATCATCGACGTTAAGTGATGCGGCTTGCATTATTGCAACCGGGAGGCGTACCGACGGGCTATTGCCCCATTTTTTCACTACTACTTGTGCCATTTCTCTTCCCCTTATTGTATCAACAATGATGATACTTTAGTGTATAACAACAGATGTGTCAACTTTGTTGATACTTTTGGTAAGGGGGTAAGTGTGGGGAACAGCAGGAAAGGAAGCGGCGTTATCCACAGTTTCGGTGGATAACGTCTGTATATTTAATCTTTTTTGGATACTTAGATTTCTAGCAATGCGGGGATCAGGAGAGGATAGCGCACTAGTGAACGTGCTAAAGAGCTAATTCCATCTTCTCGACTGGACAGACTCACCACCGTATCGCGCTGGCTCCCTAATCTAGCCCTCTTCTGGTGTGTGGCTTTCATTGATCTGTATCCTGATATCGATACCTGCATCGTGACAGGCCTGTAGCCACTGTGCTACCTGGAGGGGATCGCCCGCGAGACGGGTTAGATGCCCGGCTCTGCTCCACAGCTGCAGGCAGGTGCTGCCGTCAAGACGCACCACAAAATCGCCCCGGCACGCCATGTAGCCGATGTTATTCAGCGTGACCGGCCGATCGTCAGTATGAGGGGATGTAGTATCTGCCGCTTTGCGTGGAACTAAGGGAAGAACGATCACCTCCGTAGCGCGCTGTTCGGCGAGGACGCGATCCTGTTCAGCCATCAGCAACGGTAGGGCAACTGCCCGCCCGGCTTCTGTCAGTTCAACGGCCAGCTGTAGGTTGGGCGCTCGCAGGGTACGCAGCCAGCCCGCCGTTTCCATCCGTCGGCAGGAAGCGCGCAGGTTGGGGCCATACACCGGTGCGTCTCCGCCCCGCTCCAGCACCCGCTCAATATCCCGCGTGGCCACGGGGCCAGGACGTTTCTCATCGAGGGCGGCCAGCACAATCAGCACCCGCCGCTGCAGCGGAGAAGGCTTGCGGGAGGTTGTTACTGCTGCCATGAACGTTGTTCTGCTGTTGGAGCGCGCAGGAGCATTTCGGTGAGGCGCAGATGGTCCCTGTCGGCGACATCTTCAGGAGCCCGGCCCGCCATCGTCAGGTGGTACCAGAGTTCGATCGCGCTGCGCGCCCGGGAAATCTCGGCATCAGCATCGTTGCAGTCGGCACGGTTTGCCCGTTCAAGACACGCATTAACGAAATCTTCCGTGTCGCCGAGCATAGTTTCATAACTAAGGTGAAAGAATACTTTCTCATCCATTCTGAATGCTCCATCTGATAGTGTCCGGTTATGTATGAAATCATATCATGAATGATTTATTGCGTAATGCTCAATAAGCATACTTAATATGATATTATTCACATAATCATAAAATCATATCACCAGCCTGTTTTTCATTGCGAAGATCCGAAAAAAGGTAGTTTCGGATCTGCCGATCGTCAGCCCCCTCCCCTTACCCCATCGATACACGATGTAGTGGCTTATCCAGCTGATATAGCCACTAGATGTTGTGTTTTGACGGGGTGATCGTCAGCGAGAAAAATCGGATAAATAGACGACATTGCGCAGCTTGTGACCGTGGTATACTTCCGATTATTTCCTATAGGCAAAACTCGGATCAGGTTCGTAGGGGGATTCGGTAATTGCCTAAAGAAATAGTTTCTTTAGGTTGTGGTTTTCACTGTAATAATTTATTTGGAAATAGTGCGATGTGATAGCACATCATGACCTATGTCGTGATTTGACACGACCGCTTTTACGCTATGACTACCTCGTTAATAGTTCCTATCGTGAATTACCTGCCTCAACTGCTGATCGGTTTGGTATCAGCCGGCGCTGCATTGGGGGGTGTTTTGTTAACACAGCATCGGATTGATAAGCGTGAGAGAGCTGCGGCGGCGAAAAAAGCTGACGAAGAGCGTCTCTTCATATCGACTGAACTGGTCTTTGTGTTAGAGAAGTTTGTTGAGGAATGCGCAGAAATTGTTCTTGATGATGGTGAAGAGAATGCGGATGGCGAGTATTACCCAACAACCAGTACGCCGGGTGGACTTAAGCTAGATGAGATCTCTGGTAACTGGCGAACACTTCCAGCTCGGATCATGTATCAGATACGTGAGCTGCCTATATTGCAGAATGAAGCAGAAAGGCAGGTTGGTGCGGCTGCGGAGTGTTGCTGGAATCCGCCTGATCATACTGAGTTCTTTCAGGCGCGCCAGTACCAGTTCGCCCGTTTGGGAATAAAAGTGTTGATCCTCTCAATACGCCTGCGCCGTTTAGCCGGTCTTCCCCCTACTCGCCTGAATGCAACGAAATGGTCTGCGCAGACAGTCTTCTGGACAGCTTGGCGTAATGAGCGCAAGCGCCGAGTCAAAGATACAAGATGGTATAGAGAACTAGATCAAGATGATAGTTAAGGAGAGCGTTCGTGCAGCAAACTCTTCCCCCTCAGCCTGAT
>NZ_CP084507.1 GCF_003113495.2 Edwardsiella tarda ATCC 15947 = NBRC 105688 | reverse complement strand
TGGTATATCACCAGAAGAAGCCAAACAACGTGTTAAGCAGTTTCAAAGCGAAGAGTTTCTAAACTCATTAAAGAGAACAACCCTGTTCGCTGGCAGAGAGTATGCGGATAATGACCCCATCTCACCGAAAAAAGCCAAAATGTTTACCGATACGATTTTAAAGGTTTACTTTGATGGTTATGAGGGTAGGAAGTGATATAGAAAAGCCCGCAGGTGCGGGCTTTTCTCGTCTGTGATCTATCGTAGCAACCATTATCACTAGCTTGCTATCCATTAACTCAGTATTCGATCATCTCTATTTACCATAACGTCTGCTCGACGCACCGCCTCAGACGCGCTCAGGGCGTTTTTGCGTCCTGAGCACCGAAAACAGGCATAAGTGCCGCCGAAAACCCGGCTTAACCGCCAGAATAATTTCTGGCATCCTGCATAGTCATGCACGAAAACGCATGACGCCGGGTTTCACCCCGTTTTGATCACCCGTCCCGGAAAAATCACCATGACCCGACAGGAATCCTCCGCCCTCAATATGGCAAAGTTCATCCGCGCTCAGTCCCTGCTGCTGCTCGAAAAACTCGACCTGCTCAACCTCGACGACGAGGCCGCCACCTGCGAACGGCTCCACGACCTCGCCGAAACCCTGTATCAGACGCTGACAGAACGGCTGGAGCAGAACAGCGGGGACGCATGACGCTCGCACCTGCTACAATCCCGTACAAGACCCCCGTAACCGGAGTACCCCCGATGAGCAACACCACCCACTACGAAAACGCCCACTTCCTCCGCGAACTGGCGGAAAGCCTCCCCCGCATCCTGCCCGCCGGGGCGGATAAGGCCGCGCTGTTACAGCGCCTCGCGGATGAAGAACTGGCGCAGGCCGAATACGATGAGCAGATACGTCGAAAGGTCGCCGCCGCCCGCGCGGACGCGCGGCCGGGGATCAGCACGGCACAGCTACGCCAGCAGCTTGATGCCCGCTCTCAGGCGCTGCGCGATGCCGTATAACGTCGAATGGAAGTCCGGTGCCGCCGAAGATATCACCGCACTCTTTGAGTACATCGCGGAGCACTCCGGCCTGTGGGACGCGCAGCACGTCACGGCGCGCCTTATCGCCGCCACCGACAGGCTGGCGGAGTTTCCCCGGCTCTATGAGGTGGACGCCCGTTACGGCGACGACGTGCGCCGTATCAGCCTGATGGGTCAGCACCTGCTGTATGAGGTGGATGACCCAGCGCGGACGGTCCGCGTGCTCGCCGTCGTCGGTCAGCGGCAGAACCCCCTTCCGCTTCGCTGACGCCCCGCATCAGTCGCCGTATTCCCGGTCGCCGTGGTTCCGCCCTGGTCCAGGAATCCTGTAGCGCTGGCGTGACTGCGCCCGTTCCTGCTCCAGCGCTTTCTGGTGCTGCGCCGCCCGCTCCTGCTGTCGATGACATTCGATCACATTCAGCCTTTCGACAACCGGCGCAGCTGCTCGCTCAAACTCTGCACCTGCCTGCTCAAGCTCATGACACGCTCGCTCAGTGCAGCATTCTCCCTTTGCATAAGCCCAGACATTTTCCGCCATTCCGCGAAGGCGTTCTCCCACTCGTCCAGCCTTTTCGAGTAGTCTTGCTGTAGCTGCTCTAATGCGCTCAGCAACTGTTTTTCCAGCTCCGTCATGTGCTATTTCCCCGCCAGTATCATCCAGCTCGAATCCTCGCCGTATCGTCCCGCTTCCGGGTTCACCCTCACGCAGCGGCGTCTCTGCTCTCCGCAGGTCGAAAGCCGTACACCGCTGTTCTTCTCTGACAGTATGGCCTGCGTACGCTTCTGCTCTTGGATGGTCATGTAGTTGTCGAGTATCTGCTGCCCCTGCCACCACAGAATGCCCGCGCTCGAGGCGATCAACAGCGTGGACACCAGAACGATGGTCAGCCACGTCTGGCTGACCATACGCAACATCCCTTTCGTGCGCTGGCTCATGGCTGAGGACAGCTTCCGGTCGTGGTCGAGGATAGCGGCGCTGATTCTCTTCTCGCTTTCGCTCAATTCCGCTCTGACAGACTTCTCGTGCTCGCTGAATGCGGCTTTCAGCATCTCGCCGGTAGTCTGCTGCTGCGCTTTCGATTTCTGCTCTAAGTCCTTCGCCAGCGCTAAAAGACTGTTCATAGATGGCTCCCTTCAGTCGGATGTTTCGCCCCCCGTCCGGGTCGGCAATGCTGATGCTGTTTTTCGTGGTGCGCATCACCTCAAAACCTGCGTTTTCCAACGCCTCAGTGACATCCTGACGCGTTTTCAGCTCTCCGGATGAGGCCAAGACCAGTAAACCCCGCGTAATCGCCTGCGCGGCTTCCTGCTTCGTTTTCGGCAACGCGGATGGCGTGACCAGCGCCCTTCGATTCTCCGGCGCGTTCGGATCGTGCAGCCCCAGCCGACCGTTCACGATGGTCTGCCAGGCGTCGATGCGCGGACGGTCGGCACGGTCGTAATACGGTTGGAGACGCTTGCCGGTCAGCAGCTCCGTATTTGGGATGAGAAAGTTCAGCTCCAGCCGCCCTTTGTCCTGATGCTCAACCCACAGCACGCTGTACTGGTCTTTATCGAGTCCGGGCATCAGAACACGCTCGAAACTTGCCATCAGCTTTTCACGCTGACCGGGCGGTAAGCTCTGTTCGGCAAAGGACAGGACGCCGGATGTGTATTTTTTGGCGTAAGGCGAGGCATCGATAAGCTCCCGGACCTCCTCCGGCTTCCCCTGCAGGACGCAGGCGCCGTTGCGGTTCCGATCTTTGCCAAGCAGATAATCTACCGGTCCGGCACCACCGCCGCGCCCTCGGGGGTGAAACTTAACGATCATCGTCAGCCCCCTTTTCCAGTACAGCGTGCCGCAGCCGCTCGAGTCCCGCATCGATGGCCATCAGCGCAGCGACGACCTGCACGCGGTCGTGTCCGCTACCACCACCGGCGTTAACCTGGCGAGCAATCTGATTGAGGTTGTTACCCATACCGGCGAGCTGACGAAGCAGCGCTGGCGAGATCGAGGGAAGTTTGCCAACGCGGGCGGGCTTCTCGTCCAGGCACGTCTGCCGCATCCAGGCTGCGAGCTGTTTACCGTCGCAGCGTTCCAGCAGACGACGGTGCTCATCTTCAGTCACCCACATCGTGAGCATTTTGCTGCGTTTCTCTGCCAATCCGGCCTCCTGATAACGCCGGAACGGACGGGAAATCTTTTCCCGGTCGGCGCGGTGTTGGACAAGCCGCAGGCGCGTCAGTGGTTTTTAGCGGGTTTCGGGGCGCAGCCCTGAACCAGTCACGTAGCGCTAGCGGAGTGTATACTGGCTTATAGTATATCTGTGGCAACGAGCGAACGTGCGTTATGCACATCACGGTTATATTCCGCTTCCTCGATCGGACAGAATCACGGCTCGCACAGCTCACCGCTCCCTAATCCGATCTTGCGGCGAGCGGTAGGAACAGGCAGAGCAAAAGTTACACACAGAAACGGTGGGAAAGCAGACGAGAAAGCGGTGAGGAAAACAAGAGAAGAGGCCGCGGGGAACCCGTTTTTCCATAGGCTCCGCCCCCCTGGCGAGTTTCACTGAAATCAGATGATTTCCGGTACTCAAACCAAAGGTGGCGAAACCCGACAGGACTTAAAGATACCAGGCGTTTCCCCCTGGTGGCTCCCTCGTGCGCTCTCCTGTTCCTACCCTACGGTTTATCGGTGTCTATCCGCTGTTATGGCCGCGTTCTCTCATACCACGCCTGACACTCGATTCCGGTTAGGTAGTTCGCTCCAAGCTGGACTGTATGCACGAACCCCCCGTTCAGTCCGACTGCTGCGCCTTATCCGGTAACTATCGTCTTGAGTCCAACCCGGATAGACACGACAAAACGCCACTGGCAGCAGCCACTGGTAAGAGGGTGTACAAGAGATTACTGATTCAGAGTTCTTGAAGTCGAAGCCAAACTACAGCTAAACTAGAAGGACAGTTTTGGTGGCAGCGGTCTTGTACACCCTGTTACCTCGGTTCATAAACTTGCCGGTTTAATGAACCTTCGAAAAACCACCTTGCCGGGTGGTTTTTTCGTTTATAGGCAGAAGAGTACGCGCAGAAAAAAAGGATCTCAAGAAGATCCTTTGATCTTTTCTACCGATACCAGGCACTGACACCGGTTAGTTCAGAAGAAGACGATGGGGACACCGTTCCACCTTGAACATCTCGGATATAGTTTGCCTGACAAGCTACCAAAGATAAGGAGGCCATAACCAAAATCAGAAATAATCCTATTTTTTTATTCATAACATATCCCTGTAGTGTGCAAATACCAGCTATTCATCCATAAACAACTGGCATTCATGTTTTTAATCTAATCCTTTAGCACAGCATGTCAGCCTTGTTTAAATCCAGGTTTACCGTTAGCGGCTCGCCATTCTTTAACTTCTTTAACAATACCCTTAGGACTATCCTCTCTGTCGTCACGCGGATAATAAATCAGATCTGAACCATCTGGATGCTCCGTTAATCGTTCAAATTCTCTCACTAATTTATCATCATCCTCTTCAGTGGCACCTTCAGCACTACAAATTTTTATTACAAACTCCAGAAATTCAGCCTCAGTGTAATCACTAATAGTTTTTTTTAGTTCCATTTTTACTTCCCTCTGTGGATATCAATATGGCGTTTCGGCGTGGTGATACGAAGGTTGTCCATATCATAGACGCCACCATCCTGACTGATTGGCTTGTCATGATGTAATTCAAAGCGTTCACGCCCACCTACTTGGTCTTTCTTCTTTGCAAAAGGGGCTTTTCCTTTTTGAATATTCGTCTTATTTTGGTTTTTGAATTGCTTGCTCAGTTCAGGATCTTTAGAAACCTCCTCCCAAAACTTTTTCCGGAAGTCATCGAAGTTCTTGAATTCTTTTCCACGCAATTTATCTGCAGTACGATCAGGGATCGGGGCACCTGATTCTTTATCCGCATTATCAAGCCACTTATTACCAACAGGCTTCCCCTTTCCGGTGGCAACGCCTGGCTTATTGCGTTTATTTTCCTTATCAAACTTATCCTTGGCTTCCTTTACCTTTTTCTCTTTTTCCTTACGTCGCTCTAATGCATTATTTAATGCTGCATTTGCAGCACTATACTCTGCCTGTTTACTTTTATAAGCATTAACCTGTTTTTTATGATAGTATTGCCATCCACCCCAGCCACGAATAACATTTTCAGCATTCCATTTAGCTTCAGCTAACTCAGGCTCAAGTCTAGCCAGGGTAGAACGTTTTGCTTTTACATCATTATCAGCATGATCTAGCTCTTTTTGAGCCAAGACTAACTCACGCTCAGCCACCTCTACAGGATGAAACGCATCCCACAACAGCTTCTGACGGTCAATATCATCCTGCCTAGACTTAATATCATTAGGAGTAGATACCGGTATCACAGAAACATAGATAGGCTCACGTCCGGATTCTTTCGGAAAAGAAACAATAGCATCACGACTCCGCGCTCCGCCCCAAAAACCAACTGCTTTTGCAGGTGAAATCTTTGACAATCCTTTAACTGGGGTTAAATGATTAATAGTCTCCTTTTTAAAAAAGTTACGAGTTACCTCAACTGGAGGTCGAGAATCGAATCCAATTTTCACATCAGGAATATCACTAGCAATTGATGCAGTGAATACGTTTGGTTTATCTGTTGGTTTTGCTAAAACATTCGGAACACTCATAGGTAAAGAGTGCGCAGCTATCACACCAATTTTTTGTTTGCCTTCATCAACAAAGTCAACAACTCGAGTGTTAATGAGTGTAGCCTCTTGTGTAGGAAGTGAAGTCGCGGGACTATTAACTACATTATTCAATGGAAGACCTGTCACAATATGTGACATCATTGATGGATCATCCTTTGCAATTTCAGTAGGCAATACCGCATAAGCTGCAACCCCCCATAATCCAAATCGCATTGCGCCAAGATTAGCAGTAGGAATATTTTTCAGCAAATTAAGTGCAGCAGCAATAGCATCATCAATCGCACCTGAAGTGAAAACTGACAAAGTTCCCACTGGACTAAGTAATGCTGGAGTCCCAAAAACTACACTTGCATGGCTATATGAGTCCTTAGCCATAGAGTTATTACTACCATGTGATTCACCATTGCGGCTGTTATTACCACTATTACCACCACGACTCCATCCTGCATCAGGACGTTCCCGACCACCGTAATGAGTAATAGAGCCTCGATGATCTGTTGTTGTTAAGGTTCCATCACCGTTATCACGAGTACGTCCGCCTAAATTATGATCACCATATCCACCAGTAGAACCACGAGAGGTTCCGTGATCATTACTGACACCAGGACTTCGACCACCACCGAAAGCATTACCGTGAGCGTTATCGCCCCCATTCCCACTCATAAAAATTTCCTCTTTGACATATAAAATAAAAATCAGACGATTCAAGTACTGTATATAAACACATGTATTTATATACAGTATTGATGCTATTCCTGTGATGATTAGGTGTCAACACTATTAATTTGATTGCGATCAAAAACTCAGCGATAGGGCTCTACATGGCAATCATTGAGGTGACATGATTACCAAGCTTATTTGTGATGGGAGCTCGGTGACTCCTGTCATGTTGAAGACTGATTAGTGGGAGTTACATATCCACGTAATCCCTAAAAACATAGCCTCTGGAGATCCCCCTTTCATGAGAAGACATACACGCGCCCTGTACCTCACATTACTGTTCTCAGCCATAACACTCACCGCCTGCACACAGCATCAAACCAGCGTAGAACGTCATACCCGGCATTATGTATATGCTTCTGATGACGGCTTTGACCCAAACTTTTACGTTCTTAAAACAGACAAAACCAAGATGCTAATCCCCTTTTTTCAACAGTTCTGGGATATGGGGGCAAAGGATAAGGCGGC